>JANNPG010000497.1:0-21817 GCA_031399805.1 Betaproteobacteria bacterium
GCACAGCAGGACCGCGCCGACGTATGGGACTACATCGCGGCCGACAACCCACGTGCCGCCGCCCGGATGGATGAACTTTTCAGCGATGCGGCGGCGAGGCTTGCCGAGCATCCCAAGCTAGGCCGGCCGGGGACGATCTCCGGTACTCACGAGTTGATACCTCATGAAAGCTATCGCCTGGTGTACGAGATCGAGCAGGAAACGGTGTGGATACTGGCCCTGGTGCATACGGCAAAGCAGTGGCCACCGGTGCGGGAATGAAGGGAGCGCGGGACATACGGCGCAACTTTCCGCGCTCAACGCCGCCCGTTGGCGGAGCGAGTAGGCCATTACTGGAACAAATTGGCTAATGCCACGGATGGTGTGGTGACCGACTACGCAAAGGGAGACTACACCATGCAGGAAATCGCTGGTCGGACCCAACGCCCAAAACAATAAATTCGCGCATTCGTGCTGAACGCGCGTTGCGATTCGACATCGATGTACTTTAACAGAGAATTTCTCCGATCCACGGAGCTTGTTTACGCCATTGGCATAGTCTCTCTCGCGGAACTCCTCTCGATGAATTGCAGCCAAAGCTTCAATCGCATGACAAGGTAATAATCCATTGTCGTCCGATACGGTCTTTGCAGTATTCGAACAGGATTTTACGGTGGCTCCGACAGCCCGCTTGATGCCCGTTATTGCATTCCTGGCTCGGGTAGAGCGCCCATTAAACCGGTTGAATCGCCTGCGAACCGGTAGCCGCAAGGCTTGGCGATACTGGTAAGTGAAATAGTCGTCCGCAGGTCGGCGCCGTACACAGCGTATGAGTCACGCGCGCGCAGCATGCCTACCGTTCGTGGTAGCGGTTGCGCCCCTCCATTCAGGAGGTTTGTACGTTTCGGTCCGGCTGTGCATCACCGCAAGTTCCGGACGACCCCCTTGTTGCATCCCTTGGCCCAACAGGGCTGACGTGCGTTCGCTTCACGTGAAACGTACATCAAGCACCGTCGCAGCGCTGGTCGCCCGATGGCACTCGAAGCAAATTTCGCCTGGGACCTTCAAAGTAGCCGAGAACACCTTTGCGCATCAGGGTAACCAATCCGGGTAACCAACACGCCACCAGCGAGCCAGCAGCTATAGCTGGCGCGGGTTTCAGGGCGATCAAGTTATCCTGCCGATGAAGGTCGCGTAAACGCGGACCGCGGCGCGGCCGGTTTATTTGCGCGAGTTGGCGCGGACAAGAATGCTCCGTTGCCGCTCAACGCGCGCGGAAACGGGCCGTCAGGATGGCAGTTTCAGCACGTATTTGGCGAGAATATTGCGTTGAATTTCACTCGAGCCACCGTAAATCGTGCCCGGCCGCGCGTAGTAGAACGGGCTCAGCACGTCGACTTCGGCGCCGTCGATGTTCAGTTCGCCCGGCATGCCGCCGTACTCCTGTGCGGTCTCGAGCAGAAGATCGGTCAGCCGCTGCCACGATTCCATCGCCCAGATCTTGAGCATCGATACTTCCTGGCCGAGTTCCTCGCCGCGCTTTACGACGTCCACATAGCGCGCGTAGAGCGACCCCAGGTCCTCGAGATCAAGCCGCAGGGCGGTGAACTTGTCGACGAACCCGGGGTCGCTGAACAATCCCTTCGCCCGCGCGAGTTGCGCGAGGCGTTTCAACGCGTATTGCGGCCGGCGCGGGCTGCCGATGTTGACGCGCTCGAACGCCAGCAGCGCTTTCGCGACCGTCCAGCCCTTGTTGAGTCCGCCGACGAGATTAGCTTGCGGCACGCGCACGTTCTCGAAAAACACCTCGCAGAATTCCTCGTGCCCGGCGATGTTGCGGATCGGCCGGATCGTGATTCCCGGCGATTGGGCGTCGACCAGCAGAAAGCTGATGCCTTCCTGCTTCTTGCCTTCCTTGCTCGTGCGCGCCAGCAGATAAATGTGCGTCGAGTCATGCGCGAGCGTGGTCCAGATTTTTTGCCCGTTGACGATGAAGTCATCGCCGTCGGGGACCGCGGAGGTGACGAGGCTCGCCAGATCGGAGCCGGCATTGGGCTCGGAGTAACCCTGTCCCCAGATGTGCTCGCCGGCAAGAATTTTCGGCAGATAGTAATTTTTTTGCTCGGCGCTGCCGTACTTCATGAGGATGGGCCCGACCTGCACGATGCCGTGATCGGGCACGCGCGAGACGCCGTACTGCTCCTGCTCCTCGAGCAGGATAATCATTTTTGCCGTCGCCAGCCCCATACCGCCGTATTCGCGCGGCCAGTTGGGCGCGATCCAGCCGTGTTTCGACAGCGTGAGATACCATTGCTTCATCTCCGCGAGTCTGGCGCGACGCACGATGTAGCGCAGATGCGGCGGATAGTGCCGGGCGAAAAACGCGCGCGCCTCGGCGCGGAATTCCTCGTCGCTCAGCGCGTTGAAATCGGGTGGGGTCATGGGACTTCCGCGGCTATTCGGCATCCACCGCGGCGAGCGCGGCATAGCGCCGCCGATGCAGCGCGGCGTTGCCGAGCCACGCCGACAGCGTCATCGCGCGTTTCAAGTACAGTCCCGCGTCATACTCGTCGGTGAAACCAATCGCGCCGTGAATCTGGATCGCTTCGCGCGTGATGCGCAGCCCCGCCTCCGAGCAACGCGCCTTGACGCGGCTCGCCATTGCGCTCAAGCGGGCGGGCGCGGCCGCCGAATCGAACAAAGCGACGGCATCGTCGAGCACCGCCGACGACAATTCGCGCTGGATGTGCAAATCGACGGCGCGATGCGCGAGCGCCTGAAAACTGCCGATCGGCTTGCCGAATTGCACGCGCGTTTTCATGTAGTCCACGCTCATGTCGAGCGCGCGCCCCATCACGCCGAACATTTCGGCGCTCGCCATCACGAGCGTGGTGTCGAGCGCGGCCTGCAGCGCGGCGGCCGCGCAGGCCGGCGACGCAATCACATGTTCCTCCGGTACGATCACATCGGACAGCCTGACCACGCCGGTGGCGCGGCCGTCGGCGAGCGGTTGCAATTCGAGCGTAAGCCCGTTCGTATCGGCCGGCACCCAGTAAAGCGCGAGCCCGTCGCGCGTCTGCGCCGATACGGTGAACCCGTCCGCGCCGGCGGCGCCGGCGACAAAGTTCTTGCTGCCATTCAACTTGAATGCCGCTTCAAAAGGTTCGGCGCGGGTTGCAACCGCGGCGGTATCGAGCGAACCGGCGCGCTCCTGCCATGCGAGCGCGGGGATCAACGATCCCGCGACCAACGCTTCGAGCAGTTCGCGCTTGAGCGCTTCATTGTCGCCGCGCGCGATGGCGCCGCCAGCGAGCACCGCCGCCGCCGTAAGAGGTTCCGGCGTCAATGCGCTCGCGGTGCCCGCGGCCACAATCGCCATTTCGGTGCAACCCAAGCCAAGCCCGCCGTACTGCTCCGGCACCAGAATGCCGAGCCACCCGAACTCCGCCATCTGCCGCCACACCGCACGCTCGAAGCCCGGCTGGGTGCCGCGCAACCGGCGCACGCGTTTAATATCCGTGCCGCGCTTTACAAAATCGATGACGCTGTCGCGCAGCATGCGGACATCATCGTTGGCGAATGCGCGGTCGGGAGAATGGGCAGACAAATCTCTACTCCGCGCCAAGGGTTGTCTTGAAGTCTGGCGCAGAACGATGTGCGCTCAGGCGATGTCCTGAAGAGGATGCGCGAACGCCCCCCATCTTGTACCACGCTTTTATGCGGGGCGGCGACACGCCACGTGACTCAACAATGGGGTATTCATCGAGATCTCCCCTGGTTAGTGGATCGCGCCACGAATATCGCGCTGTGTTGCGCATGAATTGAAGCGGATGGTGGAGAAGAGGAGGATCGAACTCCCGACCTCCGCATTGCGAACGCGGCGCTCTCCCAGCTGAGCTACTTCCCCAAGATAAGCTATTATTTTAGCAGGAATTCATCACTGCGTGAAAGCTCTGCCGGCGGGCCGGGGTGACGCGGCGCTATAATGATTTTTTCGCCAGGGGCACCCTTCATGCCAACCGCCGACGCGCAGCAAATCACGCCTCCCTACGGTTTTCAGGAAGTCGTTGCCCTCACCAAAACGCATCGCGTGCTGCTGCCCAAAGGGCCGGCGCTGCCGGTGGTGTTCCGCACCATGAACCCGATCCCCGTCAGCTACACCGAATTCCCGATAGCGAGCCGTGACTACCCCCTGGTATTCATCTCCGCCGACCACGGCAAGACCTTTGCGCCGATGCTGGTGCTCGGGTTCGCCGCACAGCAAAACCTGTTCGTCAAGGACGGCGATACGTGGGACGCGAAGGTTTATCTCCCCGCTTACGTCCGGCGCTACCCGTTCTGCATGACGCGCATGATGGTCGATGGCAGGGAAGCGCCGGAGCGCGTCGCCTGCGTCGAGAAGCGCGCGATCAACGACAAGGGCGAGAAGCTGTTCGACGACAAGGGGCAACCGCTGCCGGAATGGGAGCAGCGGCAAAAACTCCTGTTCGAATTCGAAGCCGATCTCGGGCGCACCGAGCAAATGTGCAAGCTGCTCGCGCAGCATCAATTGCTCGAGCCGTTCACCATGCAGGCGGTGCCGGACCAGGGCGAACCGCTGCAGTTGACCGGCATGTACCGGGTCGCCGAAACAAAGCTGGGAGAACTCGACGGCGCGGTGCTGAAGGAACTGGTGCAAATGGGCGTGCTCGGACGCATTTACACGCATTTGCTGTCGCTCGAGAACTTTCAGCGCCTGTTGGCGCGGCGCGCCAATCCGACCAGGACAACAGCCGCAGAAAAAACGGACGGCAAAAAACTCAACTAGCCGGACGCCGGCACGCCCATGCCAGCAGCGCCGCCCCGGCAATGACCATCGGCAACGACAGCCACTGCCCCATCGTAAGACCGAGCGCAAGCAGGCCGAGGAAGCTGTCCGGTTCGCGGGTGTATTCGACGGCGAAGCGAAACGCGCCGTAGCCGACCAGGAAACACGCCGAGACGGCGCCGCGCGGCCGCGGTTTCGCGGCAATCCACCAGAGCGCGACGAACAGAACGACCCCTTCGAGCGCGAATTCGTAGAGTTGCGAAGGGTGGCGCGGCACGCGGTCGACATTGGGAAAAATCATCGCCCACGGACCGTCGGTCGCGCGTCCCCACAGTTCGGCGTTGATGAAGTTGCCCAAGCGTCCCGCGCCTAACCCCAACGGCACCAATGGCGCGATAAAGTCCGTTATGGCGAGCCAGGAGAGCCCGCGCGATTTCGCATACCACCACAGGGCAATGATGACGCCGAGAAAGCCGCCATGGAACGACATCCCGCCTTCCCACACGAAAAAGATTTTCCACGGCTCGGCAAGATAGTCGCCGAACTTGTAGAACAGCACGTAACCCAGGCGTCCGCCGAGGATGGCGCCGAGAATGCCGTAAAACAGCAGGTCGTCAAAATGCTGCGCACTGACCGGCGAATGGGGGCGCGTCCTGATCGCATAGCGGCCGACCATCCAGATCAGGGCGAAGCCGATCAGATAAGTCAAACCGTACCAGCGTATCGCCAACGGGCCGAAAAGCTGGATGGCGATCGGGTCGAACTGCGGATGGACCAGCATTAAGGCGCCCGGGGTTTGGGTTAAAATCAGCGATTATACGTAACGCCCGTCAAGGATACGCCATGGCACTCAATAAACGCAGTCATCTCATCACGCACGGGGATGCGCGCTCGCCTAATCGTGCCATGCTGCGCGCGGTCGGCTTCGGCGACAACGATTTCGAGAAACCGATCGTCGGCGTGGCCAACGGCCACTCGAACATGAATCCGTGCAACGCCGGCATCCAGCCGCTGGTCGACCGGGCGATGGCGGCGTTGCGGGAAATCGGCGCGATGCCGCAGGTGTTCGGCGTGCCCACCATTACCGACGGCATCGGCATGGGGACCGAGGCGATGAAATATTCGCTGGTCTCGCGCGAAGTCATCGCCGATGCGATCGAAACCTCGGTCAACGGCCAGGCGATGGATGGCGTGCTGGTGTGCGGCGGTTGCGACAAGAACATGCCGGGTGGCATGATCGCGATGGCGCGCATGAACGTGCCCGGAATTTACGTTTATGCCGGCACCATCAAACCCGGCAAATGGAAAGGCCAGGATCTCACCGTCGTCAGCGCGTTCGAGGCGGTCGGCGCATTCAGCGCCGGTAAAATGACGCGGGAAGATTTTATCGGCATCGAAAAAAACGCGTGTCCCTCGGTCGGCGCGTGCGGCGGCATGTTCACCGCGAATACGATGTCGTCGTCGTTCGAAGCGCTCGGCATGAGTCTCTTGGGTTCGTCGCAAATGGCCTCGCCGGACCTCGAAAAAGCAGATTCGGCCGCCGCCTCCGCCCAAACGCTGGTCCACGCGATCAAGTTGAACCTCAAGCCGCGCGACATCATCACCCGGAAGTCGATCGAGAACGCCGCGAGCCTGATCATGGCCACCGGCGGCACGACCAACGCGGTATTGCACTAATTGGCAATCGCTCACGCCGGCCGGGTCAAGTGGACGATTGACGATTTCGAGCGCGTGCGCCGGCGCGTGCCGGTGTTGTGCGACTTGAAGCCGTCCGGGCGCTACGTCGCGACCGATTTCCACCGCGCCGGCGGCGTGCCGCAAGTGCTGAAGATGCTGCTCGCGCACGGCCTCTTGCACGGTGATTGCATGACGATTACGGGCAAAACGATGGCCGCGGAACTCGCCGGCATTTCCGCCACGCCGCGCGCCGACCAGGATGTCATACGCGTCTGGAGCAAGCCGCTTTATCCGCACGGTCATCTGGCGATTTTGAGAGGCAATCTCGCGCCCGAGGGCTGTGTCGCCAAAATCACGGGTCTCAAGTCGCCCAAGATCACCGGTCCGGCGCGGGTGTTCGATTCCGAACCGAAGGCGATGCAGGCGATACTCGCGAAAAAAATCAAAGCCGGCGACGTCATCGTCATCCGCTACGAAGGCCCCAAGGGCGGGCCCGGCATGCAGGAAATGCTGGCGCCCACTTCGGCGCTGGTCGGTCAGGGGCTTGGCGAATCAGTCGGTCTCATCACGGACGGCCGTTTCTCCGGCGGCACCTGGGGCATGGTGGTCGGTCATGTCGCGCCCGAAGCTTTCGAGGGCGGCCCGATAGCGCTCGTCAAGGAAGGCGACTCCATCACCATCGATGCGCATAAGCGCCAGATACAAGTCAACGTGACTGCGAAGGAACTCGCGCGGCGCAAAAAGAAATGGCGGCAGCCCAAACCGCGTTACACGCGCGGCGTGCTGGCCAAGTATGTGAAGCTCGTGTCCACCGCCAGTAAAGGCGCGGTGACCGACTAGCGGCATCATGAGCGCGTTTTATTCTGTTATGCGCGCTAAGCGGACCGCGCGATCATGCCGCCTTCGTTAGTCACCGCCGCGTGGGCCGCATGGGGCGCGGCCAACCTGCCATCCGCCGCCAGGTTCGCGACGGAGGACCTCGCCGGCGCCATCGTCAAACTCGGCATCCGCGTGCCGTCGACGGCGCGCACCGCAGACACATTGGGCACCGAGCGCGAAGGCACCGGCGTGCTGATCGACGGCGATGGACATATCCTGACCATCGGCTACCTGCTGCTAGAAGCGCATTCGATTCTGATTGTCGCGGCCGACGGACGTGTGTTGCCCGCCACCGTTGCCGGCTTTGATCACGCCACCGGATTCGGTCTGGTGCGCGCCGCGCAGCCGCTCGAGCATCCGCCGCTGACCATAGGCAGCAGCAAGGTCGCGCTCGAATTGAGCACTGCGATCGTCGCCGCACATGCCGGCGCCGGCGGCTGGTCCAATGCCTGCATCGTCGGCCGACGGCCGTTTACCGGCTGGTGGGAGTACGCGCTCGACGATGCGATCTTCGCCGCGCCGGCGCGCGATAATCACAGCGGCGCAGCACTCCTCGACAACGCGGGCCAATTGATCGGCATCGGTTCATTGTGGGTCGGCGATGCGAGCGACGCGGGCGCGGCGTTTCCGGGCAACATGTTCGTGCCCACCGATCTCGTGACGCCCATCCTCGCCGATCTCAAGACGCGCGGCCGGCGCAGCGGTGCGGCGCGCCCGTGGCTGGGCGTGTATTCGGAAGAAGTGCAGCAACATGTGGTCGTGACTCAGGTATTGCGCGATTCGCCGGCGGAACGCGGCGGCGTCAAGCGCGGCGACGTCATTCTTGCGCTCGGTGGCCGGGCAATCGGCGGCCAGGCCGGGTTTTATCACGCGCTGTGGGCGAGCGGCGCCGCGGGCAGCGAAATCACCTTGCAAATCTGGCGCGCCAAAGCCGTGCGCGAAATCCAACTGCGCTCGATAGACCGCATGGACTATCTGCGGCCCTCCCTGCAATCCTGACATCCTGTTCGTTCGCGGCGGCCGGTGTAAACTGGGCGCCTTTTTCCGCACAGCCACCCGATGCCCAATCGCCTCGCACGGCAAACCAGCCCGTACCTGCAACAGCACGCCAATAATCCGGTCGACTGGTATGCGTGGGGAGAGGAAGCGCTCGCCGCTGCGCGCGCGCAGGATAAACCGATCCTGCTGTCGATCGGCTATTCGGCGTGCCACTGGTGTCACGTGATGGCGCACGAGTCATTCGAAGACGCGGCGGTCGCGGCGATGATGAACGAATTGTTCATCAATATCAAAGTCGACCGCGAAGAACGCCCCGATCTCGATCAGATTTATCAGACCGCGCACACCCTGCTGACGCGGCGCAACGGCGGCTGGCCGCTCACCATGTTTCTGATGCCCGATCAAACGCCGTTTTTCGGCGGCACGTATTTTCCGAAAACCGCGCATCACGGCATGCCGGGTTTCATCGACCTGATGCCGCAGGTCGCCGCCGCCTATCATGGCAAGCGCGATGAGATCGAACAACAAAACGAAACCCTGCGCGCGGCCCTTGCGCAATCCTTGCCGCCGGTCGCCGACGACGATGCCCTGTCGGCGGCGCCGCTCGAAGCAGCGCTGCACGAATTGAAAAGAGTTTTCGATGAAACCGACGGCGGCATAGGGAAGGCGCCGAAATTTCCGCATCCCGCGGAACTTGAATTCTGTCTGCGTCGCGCCGCCGACCTGCGCGATGACTACGCGCTCGGCATGGTGCGGCTTACGCTGGGCAAAATGGCCGAAGGCGGCATTTACGATCAACTGGGCGGGGGTTTCTGCCGCTACAGCGTCGATCAGCACTGGACGATTCCGCATTTCGAGAAAATGCTCTACGACAACGGCCCGCTGCTCGCGCTATACAGTGATTTGTCGCTGGTCCACGCGGATCCGCTGTATGCGCGTACCGTCGCCGGCACCGCGGCATGGGTCATGCGCGAGATGCAATCCCCGGCGGGCGGCTATTACTCGTCGCTCGACGCCGACTCCGAGCACGTCGAAGGCAAGTTCTATGTGTGGACTCCCGGCGAAATCGAAGCCGCATTGAGCGCCGCGGAATACGCGGTAGTCGCACCGCACTACGGTCTCGATGCGCGGGCGAATTTCGAGCGGGAGTACTGGCATTTGCGCGTCGCCAAGCCGCTCGCGGTCGTCGCCCGGCGGCTCGATTTATCCGTCGATCAGGCGCAAAGCGCGCTCGACTCGGCGCGCGCCAGGCTCTTCGCGTTGCGCGAGTTGCGCGTGCGTCCGGGACGCGACGAAAAAATTCTCGCCAGCTGGAATGCACTGATGGTCAAAGGCATGGCGCGTGCGGCGCGTGTGTTCGGCAAACCCGAGTGGCTCGCCTCCACGCGCCGCGCGCTGGAATTCATGCGCGCCACGCTGTGGAACAACGGCAGGCTCTTCGCGACCTGCAAAGACGGAAATGCTCACCTCAATGCCTACCTCGACGATTATGCGTTCCTGCTCGACGCATTGCTCGAACTGATGCAGCACGACTTTCGCATCGAGGATCTGAACTGGGCGCGCGAGCTGGCGGAAGTATTGCTTGACCAGTTCGAGGACGGCGCGCGCGGCGGATTTTTCTTCGTCAGCCGCGATCACGAACGCCTGCTGCATCGCTCCAAAAGCGGTCACGACCATGCCACACCGTCAGGCAATGGCATCGCGGCACTTGCGCTCAACCGGCTTGGCCACCTCCTCGGCGAACCGCGCTTCAGTGAAGCCGCCGGGCGCACGGTCAGGGCATTCGCGCCGTTGCTCGAACGCCAGGCGAGCGCGCACGCGAGTCTCTGCGCGGCCCTCGACGAACAACTCGCGCCACCCACCCTCGTGGTAATCCGCGGTGGCGGTGATGCCGCCGCGTGGCAGCGCGATATCAACACGCGCTATCTGCCGCATACCCTCGCGCTCGCCATCCCCGCCGCAACGGCGGGGCTGCCGGCGGCGCTCGATAAACCGGCGCGTGACACGGTCAACGCGTGGGTGTGCCGCGGCGTTAAATGCCTGGCACCCATCGCCGACCGCGCCGAGTTGCGCTCCGCGCTGACTGCGTCGCCGGAAATAATTGGATGAAGCAGGCCGGATTTGTTATGATGCCGGCGGTTTTTTATTCGCACTCTCAAAGGAAGACACCATGAAATCGTTTTTGCTTGGTTCGCTCGGCATCGTGAGTCTGGTTGCCGCCGGCAGCCTATTCGCCGCCACCGCTGACGAAACGTATAAAAAGGCGTGCGGCGCGTGTCACGACGCGGGTGTCGCCAACGCGCCGAAACTCGGCGACAAGGCGCGCTGGGCGCCGCTCATCAAGCAAGGCAAGGACGCGCTCTACAAGGCCGCGCTGCAAGGCAAACCCGGCACCGCAATGGTGGCCAAAGGCGGTTTTGCCAACCTGTCCGATGCCGATGTCAAAGCGGTGGTCGACCTGATGCTGGCTAAAGCCCAGTAAATTAACCGCTTGTCCAGAAAGGGCGTGGCCACTGGCCGCGCCCTTTTAGCGGGTGGCGCTGTAAGCTCGCCGGTATCCGGCATTGCGCGCGCAAAATTGACAACGGGCAGATGCCTACGGATAATCATTTGTTCCGCTGCAACAATAATTTATGCTCACGGGAGACGCCATGAACCGCATTCAGTCTTTAGCCACCGGACTGTTGTTCGCCGCCGCATTGCTGACGCAAGGCTGCAGCAAGGAAGAGCCGCCCAAGCCCGCACCCAAGGCCGAGGCTCCGCCGCCGCCGCCGGTAACCGTCGTCAAGATCGGTCACGCGGGCCCCCTGACGGGCGGCATTGCGCACCTCGGCAAGGATAACGAGAACGGCGCGCGGCTGTCGATTGATGAGGCGAACGCCAAGGGCGTCACCATTGACGGCAAGAAAATCAAGTTCGAACTGGTCGCTGAGGACGATGAAGCAAAACCCGACAAGGGACCGATCGTGGCCCAGAAATTCGTCGACGCCAAAGTCGCCGGCGTTGTCGGCCATCTGAATTCTGGCGTCTCGATCCCGGCCTCCGCGGTCTACAATACGGCCGGCATTCCGATGATCACCGGCGCCGCCACCAACCCCAAGCTGACCGAGCAGGGATTCAAGGTCACATTTCGTACCGTTGGCCGTGACGATCAGCAGGGTCCCGCCGTAGCAAGCTACCTTGCGTCCGAATTCAAGCCCAAGACTGTCGCGGTCATCGATGATGCGACCGCCTATGGCGAAGGCCTTGCCAACGAAGTGGAAAAAACCCTCAAGGCGGCGGGCATCAAAGTGCTGCCGCGCGAAAAAGGCACTGACCAGACCAAGGACTGGAAGGCCATACTCACCAAGCTCCGCGGCAAAAAGCCGGACGCGATTTTCTACGGCGGCATGGACGCGACCGGCGGACCGCTGCTCAAGCAGGGCCGCGAACTCGGCTTGAAGATCGTGTTCTCCTTTGGCGACGGCGCATGCACCGACGAGATGACGAAACTCGCCGGCGATGCGGCCGAAGGCCTGATCTGCTCGCAGGCCGGGCTGCCCGTGCAGGCGGCAAACAAGAAATTTCTCGACGCCTACAAGGCCAAGTTCAACGTCGATCCGATTCTGTATTCGCCGTTTACCTATGACGCCGCGAACCTCTTGATCGAGGCGATGAAGAAGGCGAATTCGTTCGACCCGGCCAAATACATGTCCGAACTCGCCAAGATCAGCTACGAGGGCGCGACCGGCAAGATTGAATTCGACGAAAAAGGCGATCGCAAGGACGCCGAGATGACGATTTTCACCATGAAGGGCCGCAAGCTCGAGCCGCTGGCGATCATCAAAAGCGGCAAGACGGTCAAATTCGATGATTTCATCAAGGCAGCGGCGCCAGCCCCGGCGGCGGCCGCGGCCCCAGTGCCGGCTGCTGCACCCGCTCCCGCAGCGGCCCCGGTGCCGGCTACCGCACCCGCTCCCGCAGCCCCCGCCAAGAAATGATGGTTGGGTAAAGTCCTTATGCTTCGCATAAACGGCACCGGCGGGTGCCGTTTTGCTGTGGGCTAGCTGCGACCTGACGCTATGGATATTTTCCTGCAGCAGATCATCAACGGCCTCACGCTCGGCAGCATCTACGCGATCGTGGCGCTCGGCTATACCATGGTCTACGGCATCATCCAGCTGATCAACTTCGCGCACGGTGAAATCGTGATGATAGGAGCACTGGTGGCGCTGACGGTGATCAGCTGGCTTGGCGCCAACACCGCGCTGCCGCCGCTCGTGATCGTGCTGATCGGCACCGGCGCCGCGATACCCGTCTGCATGCTGGTCGGCTACGCGCTCGAGCGACTTGCCTACCGGCGATTACGGCACGCGCCGCGCCTCGCGCCGCTCATCACCGCGATCGGCGCTTCGATCGTGCTGCAGCAGGTCGCCATGATGATCTGGAGCCGCAATCCGCTCGCGTTCCCGCAGCTCATCCCGAACCGCGTATTTCAGGTCGCCGAGGCCACCATTACGCTCGTGCAGATCGCGATTATCGTGTCGTCGATCGTGATCATGGCGGGGCTCACGCTGATCGTTTATCGCACCAAGCTCGGCGTCGCGATGCGGGCAACCTCGCAAAACGCGCACGTCGCCGGCCTGATGGGCGTCGACATCAATCGCGTAATCGCGGCAACGTTCATACTCGGCGCAGCACTCGCCGCCGTGGCCGGCGTCATGGTCGGGAGCTATTATGGCATTGCGCATTACACCATGGGCTCGCTGCTCGGGCTCAAAGCCTTTGCCGCCGCGGTGCTGGGCGGCATCGGCAACCTTGCCGGCGCGATGCTGGGCGGCATGTTGCTGGGCATCGTCGAAGCGCTCGGCGCAGGCTACATCGGCGATCTGACCAATAACGTGTTTGGCAGCAATTATCAGGACGTCTTCGCGTTTCTGGTCCTGATTGCGGTGCTGGTATTGCGTCCCTCGGGGCTGCTGGGCGAACGCGTCGGCGACCGGGCATGACAGGCGCTGCTTGATCGGTGAACGGATAACCCGACTCAGGCGGCATCCGGCCGCGCTGTGGATCGGCGTCGCGCTGGTGGCGGTGACGCTGCTCGTCCTGCCGTTTGCGCTCGCCGCGATCGGCACCACGTGGGTGCGGATCATGAACCTCGCGATCCTGTTCGCGCTGCTGTCGCTCGGCCTCAATATCGTCGTCGGCTATGCCGGCCTGCTCGACCTCGGCTACATCGCGTTCTACGGCGTCGGCGCCTATACCTACGCGTTGCTCGCCTCGCCGCAATTCGGCATCCACCTTCCATTCTGGGCGATTCTGCCGATCGGCGCGCTGGTCGCATGCCTCTTTGGCGTGCTGCTCGGCGCGCCGACCCTGAAACTGCGCGGCGATTACCTGGCGATCGTGACGCTCGGCTTCGGCGAAATCGTGCGCATTTTCTTCAACAACCTGTCGCAGCCCATCAATATCACCAACGGTCCGCAGGGCATTTCGCTGATCGACCCGTTTCGCATCGGCGGCTTCAGCTTCAATCAGAGCGGGTCTGTGGCGGGCCTCGAATTCAGCGGGCCGATCAAGTACTACTATCTGCTGCTGCTCGTGCTGCTCGCCGTGGTCGTGATCAACCTGCGGCTGCAGGACTCGCGCATCGGCCGCGCGTGGCAGGCGATCCGCGAAGACGAGGTCGCCGCGGGCGCGATGGGAATCAATACCACGCACGTCAAATTGCTCGCGTTCGCAATGGGCGCCTCGTTCGGTGGCATCGCGGGCGGCATATTCTCCGCAATCCAGGGTTTCATCAGCCCCGAAAGCTTCGGGCTGGTCGAATCGATCATGGTGCTCTCGATGGTCGTGCTGGGCGGGATGGGTAACATCTGGGGCGTGATTCTCGGCGCGCTCCTGCTGTCGTTTGTACCCGAAATTCTGCGCCACACGGTGGAACCGCTGCAGCGCATGCTGTTCGGCAAGCTCATCATCGAACCGGAAGTCATCCGCATGCTGCTGTTCGGCCTCGCGCTGATGCTGATGATGCTGTTCCGCCCGGCCGGGCTATGGCCGTCCAAAGTGCGCAAGCGGGAACTGGCGGAATGACGACATTGCTCGAGGCCAGAAACATCGGCAAGCGCTTCGGCGGACTCGATGCGCTGACGAACGTCACGCTCGGCATCGAACGCGGAGAAATTTACGGATTGATCGGGCCCAACGGCGCGGGCAAAACAACGTTTTTCAATGTGCTGACCGGTTTTTACCCGGCAGATGGCGGGGCATTTCTGTTTGACGGCGCACCACTGAAAGTGACGGCTGCGCACGCCGTCGCCGCGGCCGGCATCGCGCGCACTTTTCAGAATATCCGTTTGTTCGGCAACATGACGGCGCTTGAAAACGTCATGGTCGGGCGTCATGTACGCACGCATGCCGGCGTACTCGGCGCGGTGTTGCGCACGCGCCGAGCACGCGCTGAGGAGCGCGCCATTCACACGCACGCCCACCGCCTGCTCGAGTACGTCGGCATCGCGTCGCGCCAGCACGAACTCGCGCACAACCTGCCCTACGGCGACCAGCGCCGGCTCGAAATCGCGCGCGCTCTCGCGACCGAGCCCAAACTTCTCGCGCTCGACGAGCCCGCGGCAGGCATGAATGCAACCGAGACCGCGACACTAAAACTGCTGCTCGAACGCATCCGCGGCGATGGCACGACGATCTTGCTGATCGAGCACGACGTGAAGCTCGTCATGGGACTGTGCGACCGCGTCGCCGTGCTCGATTACGGCAAGAAAATCGCCGAGGGCGCGCCGGCTGCCGTGCAGCGCGATCCCGTCGTCATCGACGCCTATCTGGGAGGCGCACTTGCCTGAGGTTGGCGCAGGCGCAAATCGCGCAGCGCGCGAACCGTTGCTGTCGGTTCGCGGCCTGAAGGTCGCCTACGGCGGTATTAATGCGGTCAAGGGTATTGACTTCAGCGTCAACGCCGGCGAGATGGTGACGCTGATCGGCGCCAACGGCGCCGGCAAAACCACCACGTTAAAGGCGCTGACCGGCCTCGTTCGCCCCGCCGCCGGCTGCGTCCGTTACAATGGTGCCGATATCACGGGATTGGCGTCGCACCGACTCGTTGCACTCGGCATTGCGCTGGTACCGGAAGGCCGCGGCGTGTTTGCGCGTCTAACCGTCGAGGAAAATATCGACATGGGTGCCTATTGCCGCAATGATAAGCGGGAGATACGTGCTGATCATGATCAAGTGTTTGCGCTGTTTCCACGGCTTGCCGAGCGGCGGCGCCAGGTGGCGGGCACGCTCTCCGGCGGCGAGCAGCAAATGCTCGCGATCGGGCGCGCCATCATGAGCCGGCCGCAGCTCTTGTTGCTCGACGAGCCCAGCATGGGGTTGGCGCCCTTGATGGTGCACAAAATTTTCGAGACCATCCGCGCCATCGCCGTCACGGGCGTGACAACTCTCCTGGTCGAGCAAAACGCCAAACTCGCGCTCGAAATGTGCGACCGCGGCTACGTGATGGAAAGCGGCGAGATCACCTTGCACGACCATGCACGAGCGCTGTTAGCCAATCCGCAGGTGCGGCGCGCGTATCTTGGCGAATAAGACCCACGAAGACCAATCTATGAATAAATCCGAAATTCTGCACACCACCTTGCTGTGCATTGCCGCCGCTGCGCTGGCGGCGGCGCTGGCGTTCTTGTACGACAAGACGCAGGCCGTCGATTTGCGCCAGCAGAATGAAATCCTGGGCTTCCTGCGCGAGCTGAAAGAAATCGACAGCCGCTGGGACCTTGACGTGGTCCGCGCGCGTTCCGAACTTGTCACGCCCGGCCTGCCCGCGACGAGCCGCGCGGCCGCGGCCGGCAAGGTGCTCGAAAACCTGAGCGCGGCGGTGCAACGCACGCCAAGCCCTGCGCTCAGCGCGGGACTGCCAGAGCTCAGCTCGGCGATTCTGCAGAAAGCCGCGCTCGTCGATAAATTCAGGGTCGAAAACAGCGCCGCCCAAGCCGCGTTGAGGGACGTGCTTAAAGACGCGGCTGAACTCGGCGCGCAGGCAGCCGAGCTGAAGCCGCGGCTGCCCGCGCTCGACCAGGCGCTGGCGGCGCTGACCACCGGCGCGCCCGTGTATTACTGGCTCGCGCAGGATGCACAGCGCGCAAATCTGGACGCAGCAAGCGCCCAACTGCGGACGGCGCCCGACGGCCTGCGCGACAACACGGCAAAACTCGAGAGTAGCGTGCAAATGCTCGTTAAAGCCAAATCCGCCGAACAAGCGCTTTTCACCCAGCTCGCGTTTCTGACCTCGGGTCCGCGCCTGGAGAACCTGACCTTCTCGTTCAACACCGAGGTCGAAGCGACGCTGCAGGACAAAGAGCGTTATCGCGTCTATCTGATCGCCTACGCGGGTGCGCTGCTCGTGCTGCTCGCGTACCTCGGCGGTAACCTGAAGGCCGCCAACATCGACCTCGAACGCCGCGTCAAGGAGCGCACGCGCGAGTTGTCGGAAGCGTTGAAGCACTTGAAGGACTCGGAAGCGCAGCTCATACAATCCGAAAAAATGTCCTCACTCGGCCAGATGGTCGCGGGGGTCGCGCACGAGATCAATACACCGCTCGCCTACGTCAAGCACAGCCTCGGCACGGTCGCTGACAAGCTGCCGGATCTTGGCGGCGCCATCGATGAGTGCGAGAAGCTGCTCGGCCTTCTGCAGGCCGGCAACGATGCGCAAGGACTGTCGCGGCAGTTTGCGCTGGTGTCGGCGCAGATCGCCAGGCTCAAGCAACAGGCCGTGGTGAACGAACTCACCAACCTCGTCAAAGACGGGCTCTACGGCACCGGCCAGATGGCGGAGATCGTGGGCAATCTGAAAGACTTCAGCCGGCTCGATCGCAGTAAAGTAACGAGTTTCAACCTGAACGAGGGCCTGCAAAGCACGCTGCTGCTCGCCAAGCACCTGCTCAAATCAATCACCGTCAACAAGGCGTTCGGCGACATTCCGACCATCGTGTGTTCGCCGTCGCAGGTCAACCAGGTGTTTCTGAACCTGATTACCAACGCCGCGCAAGCCATGCACGACGGGCACGGCGCGATCACGCTCACCACCCGCAGCGACGGCAATGGTGTTGCCGTCGAGATTGCCGACAACGGCGCGGGCATTGCGCCGGATGTGCTGCCAAAAATATTCGATCCATTTTTCTCGACCAAGGAAATCGGCAAGGGCACGGGTCTGGGCTTGTCGATTTCGTACAAGATCGTGCAACAGCATGGCGGACGGATCGATGTCGAATCGAAAATCGGCAGCGGCACCCGGTTTACCGTGTGGCTGCCGCTCAAGCCGCCGGCGGAAGCCGAACTTTCAGCCTGACGGCGCACCATGGCGGCACCGCAAAAAATCGGCAAGTACGAAATCCAGGACGTGCTCGGCAAAGGCGGCATGGGCAGCGTTTACCGGGGTTTCGATCCCGCCATTTCGCGCGCGGTCGCGATCAAGGCCATTTCCAAGGCGTCGGTCGGCACCGACGATCTGAAGCACATCATGCAGCGGTTTCGGCACGAAGCGCAGGCGGTCGGCCGCCTCGTGCACTCGCGCATCGTGCAAATTTACGATTATGGCGAGGACGACGAGGTCGCCTACATCGTGATGGAGCTCGTCAACGGCAAGACTCTCGCGCAGCACCTCCAGCAGGAAGCCGGCTATGAAATCCGCGAGGTCGGCGAAATCATCTGGCAGTTGCTCGACGGCCTCGGGCACGCGCACGCCGCTGGCGTGATCCATCGCGACGTCAAGCCGTCCAACATCCTGATCAACAACGACGGCCGCATAAAAATCAGCGACTTCGGCATCGCGCGCATCGAATCGTCGCAACTCACAAAGGTCGGCGACGTGCTCGGCACACCGCATTACATGGCGCCGGAGCAGTTTCTGGGCATGGACATCGACCAGGAGGCGGATTTATTTTCGGTCGGTGTCATCGCGTATGAGCTTCTTACGGGGCGCAAGCCTTTTACCGGCAACTCCGCGACCGTCATGCACCAGGTGCTCAATCAGACGCCGCCCAATCCGTCGCAACTCGATCCGCGGTTGTCACCGCAGATCGACCGCGTAATGCACAAGGCGCTGGCCAAGAAACGCGAGGACCGGTTTCGCAACGCGCGCGAATTTTCAGACGCGTTCCGTGACGCGATCGATGCTACGCTCAACCCGGCGCGGGCGGACACGCTCGCGCCGCCGGCACCCGACGGCGCCGCCCTGCTCAACACAGCCCGCCTGCTCACTACCGGTCCCGCCGCACCGCCGGCACCGGCGGCACCGGCGGACGGCGAGGTCGCGCCGATAGCGACCGGCGACAGCGCGATCAGCCTGGACACCGGCGTCAAAAAAGCGCGCCTCCTGTTGGTCGATGACGAGGAACGGATATTGACGGCGTTGAAGTCGCTGTTTCGGCATCGCTATCACGTGTTCACCACGACGGACGGCAACAAGGCGCTCGATTTCATGGGCAAGTTTCAAGTCCATGTCATCGTCAGCGACCAGCGCATGCCGATCATGCCGGGCGTCGAACTCTTACGCCGGTCGCAGGAAATTTCACCGGGCAGCGTGCGCATTCTGCTCACCGGTTACTCCGATCTGGCCGCCATCGTCGGCTCGATCAACGATGGCGAGGTCTACCGGTTCATCAGCAAGCCGTGGGACAACCCCGCCCTGCAGACCATCGTCGCCGAGGCGGCGACCATCGCGCTCCAACTCGCCGACACCAAGGCGGTGCCGGCCGAGCTACCGAGCAAGATGGACGCCGGCATATTGGTAATCGACCACGATGAGGAAATTTTCCGCGTCGCGCGCGAATTGATCGGCGGCTTGTGTCCGGTGGTTTACGCTCCCAATATCGACGCGGCGCTCGCCGTGATGCAATCGCGGGAAATCGCGGTCGTGATCACCGACGTCGAAGCCGGTGGCGGTCAATTGACCGCCATGTTGAAATTATTGAAGCAGGAAAACCCGCAAATCCTGACCCTGGTCGTCACCACGGCGTCGGACTCAGACCTCGTGATCGAACTCATCAATGAAGCGCAGATCTTCCGCTTCCTGAATAAACCGGTGAACGTGCGCCTGTTGAAGGGCCACGTGCATGCGGCGCTGCAGCGCTATCTGACCTACAAAAAGACCCCCGAATTGGTGCGCGCGCACAGCGTGCAGCCAGCGGCGGAAGCGCGCGCATCCTCGCTGGGCCGGCGCATACTCGGCGGCATCAAGGCGCTGCGCGGAAAGTGGTTTGGGGCGGGTTAATCGTCATGCTCAGCGGCGCGATTTAGCGCGTCCACTGCAGCTAAAGTTGGGCATCGTGAGGCGAAACCGGGACAAGCTCATGAGTGCACAGGTGAAGCTGAAAGCTTTACACCCAATGCGTGAAGCAGCTTAAGCATCGTGTCGTAGCGCGGTTTGGCGCCAGGCGTTAGTGCTTTGTATAGGCTTTCACGCCCCAATCCTGCGTCTTTTGCGAGTTGCGCCATACCGCGGACGCGGGCCACATCACGCACGGCAGTCAAAAATACATCGGGGTTGGGGTCTTCCAGTGCGGCGGTTATATATTCCGCAATGGTTTCCTCATCATCAAGGTAGTCGGCAGCATCGAAGGGGACAATTTTAGCCATGGTTTACTCCTTGTTCAGCGCCCGTGCCATTTCAATGGCGCGTTTGATGTCACGCTTCTGCGAGGACTTGTCGCCGCCCAAGAGAAGCAGATAGACCACCTCTGCGCGCCGTGTGAAATAGGCTCGGTAGCCTGGACCGACGTGGATACGCATTTCGGACACTCCATCGCCTACAGGTTCGCAGTCGCCAAAATTGCCATGTTCGGCAGAGCGGATGCGATAGACAATTCGGGCGCGCCCAATTTTGTTCTTCAGCCCGGAGAGCCAATCGTCAAACTCCTCGGTGCGCAGAAAGGTGTTCACGTGCCCAAGTGTATCTGAACGGATACTTTTATGCAATCGTGTAGACGAGTCGGGTGCTCAGGGCGTGAGAGGCCCAACGAGGCTGTGCAAAACCCCCGGACGTTTTTTCACTCATCATTTTCGATCTATTTTGGCTATGCATTTGCCCCTCCGAAAATTTTGCGTCGACTGTAGCGCGTTTAATGAGGTCGAGTTTCGCCAGCGTTCGTGAGGCATTTCTAAAGGGGGCTTTTTGCACAGCCTCAACGAGGCTGTAGAAAAACCCTGAGCATCATGACGCTGCCGATTTCCGTTCTGTTTTGGGAGCGCATTTGCCCCTCCGGAAAATATTGCGTGCGTTACAAGCCGTTTTATGAGGCTGCATTTTTACGGGCGTCCATCGAAAATAATTTTTGGGCTTTTTCTACAGCCTCAACGTTCACGGTGAGAGGCGTGCGCTGTTCCTGCGCACGTCCTGCTCGATCGTGTTGTTATGCCTCAACTTTGACATAGGTGCGCGGCGTAAGCGTCGCCAGCGCTAACAATTTGCCGTTCCTGACACCACCCCAACCCATCTCGACGACGGTTTTCACGTCGTGGTTCGGCAAGGCCTTCCTAAGACGTCTCGGAACTGACTCATCAAGCAGCAGGCGCATCGGCGAAGAGTCGTTCTCGAGCGGCTTCAAGAATGGCTATGGCGGTTTCCCGAGGAACGGACGGAAAGTCTTCCAGGAAATCTTCGAGAGACGAGCTACCCTCTAGGTAATCGAAAAGGTTCTGAACAGGCACTCGCGTCCCCGTGAAGCAGAGCGATCCGCTCATGATCTCTGGGTTCCGACTAACTAATAATTTGTCCATAGCTACCTCCAATTGTTAGAGTTTACTCTTCTCTTCGCGCATCTACACTTGGGGCATAACGAATTGGTTGACATCTGGCAAATGCTAAAACCATCTACGGGTATATGCAAATCATATACGGGTATATGAAGATATATGCCGCTATATGGCGCTGTTTTGCGCCCTGCCTTGCACTTAGCCGACGACGCGATGCGCGATGCCCAGCGTGCGCACCGCATCCCACGACAGCTCCCACAATTTTTGCCGCGGACGCCAGATGCCGCCGGCATGCTCTGTGCTCTCTATGTCCTCTCTGTGGCGAATATTGAAGGATGAAGGCGGAAGGATGAAGGATGAAGAAAATCCTTATCGGCGTTCATCGGCGTTCATCGGCGGCAAAAAATGGTTCTTACGATGGCTAAGTGTCGTCGAGCCAGTTTTTCCCGATCAGAAAATCGCTGTGCAGCGCCGCTTCCGCGCTGCCCGGCGCGGGATGCCAGTCATAACGCCATTTAACGACGGGGGGCAGCGACATCAGTATTGATTCGGTGCGGCCGCCGGACTGCAGGCCGAACAGCGTGCCGCGATCCCACACGAGATTGAACTCGACGTAGCGTCCGCGGCGGCAGGCCTGCCAGTCGCGCTCGCGCTCGCCGTACGGCAGGTCCTTGCGCCGCTCGAGGATCGGCGCGTAGGCGTCGAGGAAATGGTCGCCGACGCTTTGCTGCA
>JANNPG010000499.1:0-9011 GCA_031399805.1 Betaproteobacteria bacterium
AATCAGCCAGCGGCGAATCTCCGAAGTCCCCGCGCCGATCTCATATGGCTTTGCATCTCTGGGCAGCCGCCCGGTGGGGAAGTCGTTGGTGTAGCCGACCCTGCCCAGGCATTGAATCGCCTCGAGCGCCATCCACGTTGCTTTTTCGGCGGTGTAGAGAATCACGCCCGCCGCGACCTTGCGCGTGATGCGGCCGTCGTCGCAGGCGTGGCCGACCGCGTAAGCGTACGATTTGCACGCGCTCAGCGTCGTGGACATATCGGCGAGCTTGCCCTGCATTAACTGGAATTCGCCGATCGGCTGGCCGAACTGTTTGCGCTCGTGCACGTACGGCAGCACCACGTCCAGGCACGCCTGCATGATGCCGAGCGGTCCCGCGGCGAGCACGGCGCGCTCATAATCGAGGCCGCTCATCAGCACGTTCACGCCATTGCCGATTTCGCCCAACACGTTGTCAGCCGGCACTTCGCAGTCCTCGAACACAAGCTCGCACGTGTTCGAGCCGCGCATACCGAGCTTGTCGAGTTTTTGCGCGGTCGAAAATCCCTTGAAAGTCTTTTCGACAATGAACGCTGTGATGCCGCGCGCGCCCGCGCCGGCGTCGGTCTTGGCGTAAACGACGAGCGTGTCGGCATCGGGCCCGTTGGTGATCCACATCTTGGTGCCGTTCAGGACGAAGCGGTCGCCGCGCCGGTCGGCGCGCAGTTTCATGCTCACGACATCCGAGCCGGCGCCCGGTTCGCTCATGGCGAGCGCGCCCACATGCTCGCCCGAGACCAGCTTCGGCAGATAGCGCCGCTTCTGTTGCGCGTTGCCGTTGCGCCGGATCTGGTTCACGCACAGATTCGAATGCGCGCCGTACGACAGCCCGACCGAGGCCGACGCGCGGCTGATTTCTTCCATCGCGACCATGTGGGCGAGATAGCCCATGTTGGCGCCGCCGTATTCCTCCTCGACGGTAATGCCCAGCACTCCCAGGCTGCCCAGGCTGCGCCACAACTCGTTCGGGAACTCGTTGTCGCGGTCGATGGCGGCGGCGCGCGGCGCGATTTCCCGCGCGGCGAAGCTGGCGACGGATTCGCGCAGAATGCCGATGGTTTCGCCGAGTCCGAAGTCGAGGCTGGGGCTGTTCATCGCTTAGGCCCGGAAATCGGCTGTGCCGTGCATGGTCATCAAGGTTTGCAACAGCGTGGCGCAGTGAGTTTCCTGGCCGGCTTTCACAGCGAACACGTCGGCGCGCGCGACCACCAGCGAGCGGCCGGCGCGTATCACTTCACCACGCGCGACCAGCAATTCGCCGTCTCCCGGCGCCATGATGTTCATCTTGTATTCTACGGTGAGGACACTCGCGTCGTGCGGCATCAGGGTGTAGGCGGCATAGCCCGCGGCCGTGTCGCCGATGGTGCCGATGATCCCGCCATGGATGTAGCCGTGCTGCTGGGTCAATTCCGGTTTGTGCGGCAACGTGATTTCACAGTGCCCCGGCGCAAGGTGGGTGAGGCGCGCGCCTATCCATGCCATGATCCGCTGACGTTCGAAACTGGCGCGCACGCGCGTGGCGTAGTTGGGGTCGAGGAGGGTAAAATCGGGCATTTTTTGCCTAATTCTTTATTACATTTACGTTAACGTCAAGTTAGGTTGCATGACAACAATCGCAGCCTGCCAGCGGATCGTTCGCAGAGGTTACGCAGCGGCCGGGTGCTGGCCGGGATTTTCGTTTTCGGCAAGCAGCTTGCGGCACTGGCTCTCAAAAAAAGTGATTTCGTTGAGCATGACTTCGATATCCTCGCGTTGTTGTTTGAGCAGCGTCCGGCGTTTTTCGAGTTTGGCCAGGAACTGCTCTAACTGCCGCTTCTCGTCCCGCGCGAGGTCGTAGAGGTCGAAGAGTTCGCGAATTTCGGCGAGGCTGAAACCGAGCCGCTTGCCGCGCAGCGCGAGCTTGAGCCGCACCCGGTCACGGTTGCTGAACAGGCGATTAAGGCCCTCGCGACGCGGCGACAGCAGACCTTCGTCCTCGTAGTGGCGTAGCGTACGGGTCGTGATCCCGAACTCTTTGGCGAAGTCGGTAATGGTATAGGTGGTCGTCATTGTGCTTTGCAATATAACTAGGTAGAATTGATCGAGTTTCGATTAATCTCTATGACCTTTACGTTAACGTAATGCAACAAGCCGCCAAAGTCAAGTCACGTGTCCCGGACAGCTTGCAAGTGCGCGCGGCAACGATGGTATTTACCGCCACGCACGTGGTTGACGCGCGTCGCCTCAAGGAGACATGGCATGACCGAAGAACAGTCTAAGCCCGCGCCGGACCCGGCCGCGCTCGCGCAAACCTACGCGGAGATCGCGCAACGCAGCAGCCAGCTCATGGGCGAATTTATCAAGCGCCAAAGTTCTGCCGGCACGCCCGCATATGGTGACGAGTTGGGGATCGCCAAAGCTTTCTACGAGATGACAAGCAAACTGTTTGCCGATCCCGCGAAATTCGCCGAAATGCAGATGAAACTGTGGCAGGACTACATGTCCCTGTGGCAGAACTCGATGATGCAGTTCTTCGGCCAGTACGCGCAGCCTGTGATCGAACCGGCCAAAGGCGACCGTCGTTTCAAGCATGACGACTGGCAGAAGAATTTTCTGTATGACTACATCAAGCAATCCTACCTGATCGCCGCCAAGCACCTGCACCAGACGGTCGGCAGCGTGCAGGGGCTCGACGAGCAGACAGCGAAGAAGGTTGACTTCTATACCCGCCAGTACATTGACGCGTTGTCGCCCTCCAACTTCGTGCTGACGAACCCCGAGGTGCTGCGCGAAACGGTCGCTTCCGGCGGACAGAATCTCGTCAAGGGACTCAACAACCTGCTCGAAGACCTGGAGAGCGGCGACGGCCAGCAGGTGCGTGTCAAGATGACCGACCCATCCGCGTTCCAGGTCGGCGGCAATCTGGCCGTCACGCCAGGCAAGGTCGTCTACCAGAACGAACTGATGCAACTCGTGCAGTACGCGCCGCTCACCAAGGAAGTATACCGGCGTCCGCTGCTGATCCTGCCGCCGTGGATCAACAAGTTCTACATCCTCGACATGCGCGAAAACAACTCCTTCGTGCGCTGGGCGACCGCGCAGGGCCACACTGTATTCATCGTGTCGTGGGTCAATCCCGACGCGACATTCGCGCAAAAAACATTTGACGATTACCTGCTCAACGGCCCGCTGGCCGCGCTTGATGCGATCGAGAAGGCGACCGGCGAGCGCGAAGTCGACGCTATCGGCTTCTGCCTCGGCGGCACGCTGCTCGCCGCGGCGATCGCCTACATGGCGGCGAAGAAGGACGAGCGCATCAAGAGCGCGACGTTTTTCGCCAGCATGATCGATTTCGCCGAACCCGGCGAGCTCGAGGTCTTCCTCGATGAAAAACAGGTCGCCAATCTCGAGAAAAAAATGCTCGAACGCGGTTACCTCGAAGGCTCCGAGATGGCGACCACCTTCAACATGTTGCGCGCCAACGACCTGATCTGGTCGTTCGTCGTCAACAACTACCTGCTCGGCAAGGACCCGTTTCCATTCGACCTCCTGTACTGGAACTCGGATTCGACGCGCATGCCGGCGGCGATGCACAGCTTCTACCTGCGCAATATGTACATCAATAACCTGCTGCGCACGCCGGGCGGCATTACGCTCAACAACGTGCCGATCGACCTCGCCAAGGTCAAAGTGCCGATGTACTTCGCATCGACTCTAGAAGATCACATCGCGCCGTGGAAATCGACTTACGCCGGCGCGCAACTGTTCCGCGGCAAAGTCCGTTTCGTGCTCGGCGGGTCCGGCCACATTGCCGGCATCGTCAATCCGCCGGCGGCGAACAAATACGGGTACTGGACCAACGACGAACTTGCCACCACGCCGCAGGCGTGGCTCGATGCGGCCGCGCAGCACCCTGGATCGTGGTGGACCGACTGGGCACAATGGGTCGCAGCCTACGCTGGCGACAAAGTCGCGGCGCGAGTTCCCGGCAAAGGCAAGTTAAAGGCACTGGAAGACGCGCCGGGATCGTACGTGAAACTGCGGTTGGACGCGAAAAAGGCGGCGGCCTGAGTTAGCCGGGCGTGCGCTAAAAACGCCGCGGGATTTCAAACCGCCGCGCGCCGCAAACGCCCGACGTAGGCCAGCCCCGCGATTGCGCGGCTGCCGTACCACGAAGTCATTTCGCCGTCGATCAGCCGCACGCTGCAACGCGTTTGCGGCGGTAACAGTCGTCGCACGTCAAGCGCGTCGCGCTCGCGGAAGCGGTACGGTTCGCTGCTGAGGAGAACATGATCGACGTCTGCGAGCATCGCGGCATGCAGTTCCAGCTCGGGATAACGCACGGGCGCGGCCGCCGGCAGCGTATCCCAGCCGACGAGCGCGAGGGTGCGCGAGATGTAAGTGTCACGCGCCACCGTCATCCACGGCTTGCGCCAGATCAGGTAGAGCACGTTTTGCCGCGGCAGCGTCGCGCCCGCGGCGGCGACCCCGGCGTAAACGCGCTCGAACTCGCCGCACAATTGTGTGGCGCGCGCGGCGCAACCGAAGATGCCGCCGAGCAGACGGTAGAGAACCAGATTGTCGCGCGGCGCCAGCGGGTGAGTGACAATGATGTGGGGGACGAAGCGCGCCAGTTCGTCAACCAGCGGCTTCTCGTTTTCGTCGATGTTGACAATCACGTGCGTTGGCGCGAGTTCGCGGATGCGCGCAATGTTGACGTCCTTGGTGCCGCCGACTTTCGGTATGCGGCTAACCGTGGCGCGCGGATGAATGCAGAAGCCGGTGCGCCCGACGAGCGACGCGGCGAGTCCGAGGTCGCACACGAGTTCGGTGAGGCTCGGCACCAGCGACACGATGCGCGGCGGTGCTGTCACCGCGACGTGGCGCGTGCCGGCGGCGTCGAGGAGTTCCTGCGGTGGTTGATTTTGCCTTGAGCGTGGCACCGGCGTAAGCTAGTATAAAAATTGCGACGATTATGACCGATTTGAGCGTAGCGAAGAAAACCAAAGAGCGCGCCGGCGGCGCGAAGCACAAGATACGTTTCGTCACCGCGACCAGTCTCTTCGACGGTCACGACGCGTCGATCAACGTCATGCGCCGTATTCTGCAGGCGAGTGGTGCTGAGGTCATCCATCTCGGCCACAACCGCTCCGTCGACGAGATCGTCACCGCCGCGCTCGACGAAGACGTGCAGGGCATTGCCGTCAGTTCGTACCAGGGCGGCCACGTCGAGTTTTTCAAATACATGCTCGACCTCCTGCGCGAGCGCGGCGGCGCGCACGTCAAGGTGTTCGGCGGCGGCGGCGGCGTGATCGTGCCGGCGGAAGCCACGCAACTGCACGCGTACGGCGTTACCCGCATCTACACGCCGGAAGACGGCGCGCGGCTGGGCCTGCAGGGCATGATCAACGACATGCTCGCCGTGTGCGATTTCGATCCCGCCGCGTTGGCATCCGTAGATCCCGCGCAGGTCGCTCGCGGCAACCGCCGCGCGCTCGCCAGTGTGATCACGGCTTTGGCAAATGGCACGCTCGACGAAAAGTCGCGCCACCAGGTCATTGAGCGTGCGCGCGCCGTGAACGGCGTGCCGGTGCTCGGCATCACCGGCACCGGCGGCTCGGGCAAGTCCTCGCTGACCGACGAGCTGGTGCGCCGCTTGCGGCTCGATCAGAACGACGCGCTGAAAATAGCGCTCATCGCCGTCGACCCGTCGCGGCGCAGAAGCGGCGGCGCGCTGTTGGGCGACCGCATCCGCATGAACGCGATAGCCAGCCCCAACCTATACATGCGTTCGCTGGCCACACGCGCGGCCGGCAGCGAAATCGCGGCGTGCGTGCCCGCGGTGATCGCGGCGTGCAAGATCGCCGGTTTCGATCTCATCATGGTCGAAACCTCGGGCATCGGCCAGGGCGACGCGGGGATCGTGCCGCTGGTCGATGTGTCGGTCTACGTGATGACGCCGGAGTACGGCGCCGCGAGCCAGCTCGAGAAAATCGACATGCTCGACTTTGCCGATTTCGTGGCGATCAACAAGTTCGACCGCAAAGGCGGTGAGGACGCACACCGCGACGTCAGAAAGCAGGTGCAGCGTAACCGCGCGGCGTTCGGCCAGGCGCCGGAAGAAATGCCGGTGTTCGGTACCATCGCCGCGCGCTTCAACGATGACGGCGTCACCGCGCTCTATCAGGCTTTGATACCCAGGCTAGCCGGCGCGGGACTCCGGGTGCAGCCCGGCAGCCTTGCGCCGGTTGCAGTGCGCGCCTCGACGGGTAACGTCTCGATCGTGCCGTCATCGCGCGTGCGCTATCTCGCCGACGTCGCGCACGCCGTGCGCGGCTACCACCAGCGCGCAGGCGAACAAGTGAAAATCGCGCGCGAGCGCCAGCAATTGACAGAGGCGCAGCGCATGCTGGCGGCGGCCGGCAACGTAGCCGGCGATCTCGACCAACTGATCGGCGAGCGCGAAGCGGCGCTCGATCCACAGAGCCGCCAGCTGCTCGACAACTGGCCGCAGGTGAGGGCGGCCTACTCGGGCGACGGGCATGTGGCGAAAGTGCGCGACAGTGAAATCCGCACGCAGCTCACGGTCACGACTTTGTCCGGCACGCACCTGCCGAAAGTCGCGCTGCCCGGATTCGAAGATCACGGCGAGCTGCTGAAGTGGCTGCTGCGCGAAAATCTGCCCGGCTATTTTCCGTTTACCGCCGGCGTGTTCCAGTTCAAGCGCGAGAACGAGGACGTCACGCGCATGTTCGCGGGCGAAGGCGATGCGTTCCGCACCAACCGGCGTTTCAAGATGCTGTCGGAGCATGCAGAGGCCAAGCGCCTGTCCACCGCCTTTGATTCGGTGACGCTCTACGGCTGCGATCCGCATGAGCGCCCGGACATCTACGGCAAGGTCGGCAATTCCGGCGTGTCGATCGCCACCCTCGACGACATGCAAGTCCTCTACAGCGGGTTCGACCTCACCGCGCCGAATACGTCGGTGTCGATGACGATCAACGGCCCGGCGCCGACGATACTCGCGATGTTTCTGAATACCGCGATCGACCAGCAGCTCGATGCGTTTGTGCGCGAACACGGCCGCGCGCCCGATGCAGGTCAGGCGCAGGAAATCCGCGCGCGCACGCTGCAGACGGTGCGCGGCACCGTGCAGGCCGACATTCTCAAGGAAGATCAGGGCCAGAACACCTGTTTGTTCTCGACCGAATTCTCGCTCAAGGTGATGGCCGACATCGCCGAATATTTTGCAAGCGAGGAGGTGCGCAACTTCTACTCGGTGTCGATTTCCGGCTATCACATCGCGGAAGCCGGCGCGAATCCGCTGTCGCAGCTTGCATTCACGCTCGCCAACGGCTTTACGTACGTGGAGGCGTACCGCGCGCGCGGCATGCCGATCGACGACTTCGCGCCCAACCTGTCGTTCTTCTTCTCGAACGGCATGGATCCCGAATACTCGGTGATCGGGCGCGTCGCGCGCCGCATCTGGGCAGTCGCGATGCGCGACGTTTATGGCGCGAGCGAGCGCAGCCAGAAGCTCAAATATCACACGCAGACGTCGGGCCGCTCGCTGCACGCGCAGGAGATCGACTTCAACGATATCCGCACCACGCTGCAGGCGCTGATCGGCGTTTACGACAACTGCAACAGCCAGCATACCAATGCGTACGACGAGGCGATCACCACGCCCTCCGAGGAATCGGTGCGGCGCGCGATGGCGATCCAGCTCATCATCAACCGCGAATGGGGGCTCGCCAAAAACCAGAACCCCAACCAGGGCTCGTTCATCATCGAGGAGTTGACCGATCTGGTGGAGGCCGCGGTGCTCGCCGAGTTCGAACGCATCGCAGAACGCGGCGGCGTGCTCGGCGCGATGGAGACCGGGTATCAGCGCGGCCGGATCCAGGAAGAGTCACTGCATTACGAAACCATGAAGCACGACGGCACGCTGCCAATCGTCGGCGTCAACACTTTCCGCAATCCGCGGCCGGTCGAGGCCGGCGATACCATCCAGCTCGCGCGCTCAACGGAAGACGAGAAGCAAGGCCAGTTGCGGCGGCTGCGCGACTTCCAGCAGCGCCATCGGGACGCAGCACCCGCGGCGCTCAAACGCCTGCAGGAGGTTGCCATGGCCAATGGCAATGTATTTGCCGAGCTGATGAACGTCGTGCGCTCGTGCTCGCTGGGGCAAATCACCAACGCGCTGTTCGAGGTAGGGGGACAGTACCGCAGAAATATGTAGTGACATCATCCCTTCCTCAGCGCGGAGGGGCGCCGCCATCAGGCGGCGGGCTGGTCGAAACGGCGCGCAGTTTAGGGAAGGGGTTCTTAAGCTAACGCTCTCCCGCATCATCAATCATTATTTTCAATACCCTCTTGCGGGGTATGAGCCACAAACCACGAACCGCCAATCGCCCCCGGCCCTGATAGTTTGCTGACGCCGACCGTGCGATTCGTCGACCGTTGAAGCTAAGCGGACGCGCGCTGATTAATTCCAGAACCTTTGCGTTTTTGTCCAGCGGCAGGTCGGAGGGTGCGAACCAAAGAGCGAGCGCTTCTTTGGCGTTCCGAACCGCATCTTCCTCGGTGTCCCCGGCGGAAGCGCAGCCGGGCAGCTCGGGAAAAACGGCCGACCAGCGCCGCGCATCCGGATCGAATTGAACCACCAGTCTGAGATTCATGCCGATATTTCTATTGCAACTTGTCCGCATTGGGCAAACAGGCTTTTCACGAATCACTAATCACTGATTCTCGGCCAAGGTCCCACCCTGCCCTACGGAATCATCTATCAGGAGATAGTGCTGGCCGGGTTGCACGGGACCCAACTGGACAACCTGAGAGTGGAGGGGTAGAGTAAAAATCGTGTTCAGCACCCGTTTTAATCGTCCCGTCGTTGTGTCAAGTCATGCGAAAATTCGCATGACTGAGCGCGACATCAGCGAAGCAATGCTGCTTGAGGTGATAGATTCCGGCGAAACGCGCTACAGGGATGC
>JANNPG010000527.1:0-7553 GCA_031399805.1 Betaproteobacteria bacterium
TTGCACGCGAGATTGCAGCCGGCCGTGCCGAACGACAGCACGCTGGAGCCGGGATAAAAATGATTGAGCGGTTTTTTCTCGATCGGGTCGATGCAGAAACCGGACGAGCGGCCATAGGTTGTCAGTATCATCTGATCACCGACGCGCTGGCGCACGAAACACGCGCCGCGCTGGCCTTCGTGCAAGCGGCAGTCGCGCGGGCACAGGTCGCATTGCATGCGCCCATCGTCAAGCATGTGCCACCAGCGTCCGGCGTAATTCATGGGATTAGTTTCCCTCACCCTCAATCCCACTCCCGGGGGAGAGGGAAGCCTCACTCCATTTGATCACGGTGTAACGCGATAGTTTAACCGCAGGGTCCCAGAAGTCGGGCGGCAGCCCGGCTTTGTGCTTGAGATTACCCATGAAGACGCGCGGGTCGCGCAGGTCTTCCCACACCTGCGGCAGGAAAGTGCTGCGATGGTAGCCATACTGGAAAATCACGCCGTCGATCGCGGGACGCAGCTGCACGAGTGCGTCGTCCTCGTCGCGGCAGGTCATGCCTTCGACCGTCGACAGCACCGACACTTCGACGCTGAGGGTGGCGAATTCCGCCTGCTGCAACGGTTTGAAACGCGGGTCGCGGAACGCGGCCGCGGCGGCGTTGGCCCTGACGTCTTCGCCGAGCGCGCGGTGCGCTTCGAGCGTACCTATGCAGCCGCGCAATTCGCCATGCTGCTTGAGCGTAATGAATGACGCGCCGGTGTCACCCAGCCAGCGCGCATCGCCGGCGGCCGCGAACGGCACGCCGAGTTCGGCCGCGATCGCCGCGCGCGCGAGCGGCAGCAGAATGTTGCCCGCGTCGGCCGGCAGCACGCGATTGCCGCCGGCGTGTTCAAACGCGAGGGTGGTCGGATCAATGGACATGCGGCGTCTCGTAGAATGCGAACGCGCCATAGCCGACCACGCGACTGCGGTCGCCGGCGGTGTCCCCGGAATTGCGCAGGTCCAGCAGTTCGGGTGTGAGGCCGCGCCTGCGCGCGGCGAGCGTGAGGCCGTTGACCGGCGTGCCGCCGCAGGCCTGCTCGTTAGAAATATCCGTGCGCAAATCGAGGATGGCTTGCGCCGTTGCGCGGTCGACTGCCTGCGCGTCACCATAGTTGAGGAAATGCGACAGGTCGGAGCTCACCACGATCAGCGTCTCGGTACCGCCCCACAGGAGATCGAGCACCTCAGCGACTTTATCGGCGCTGGCGTCACCGACGGCGAGCGGCACGACGGAAAAGTTCTTGAGCACATTCTGCAGAAACGGCAGGTGCACCTCGAGCGAATGTTCGAGCGCATGCGCCGCCGCGCTCACCGTGATCTGCGGCAGTGTGGACAGCGCCGCCACGGCGTCCGCATCGATGATGATGTTGCCCAGCGGCGTCGCCAGTATCGCCGCCCCCGGCAATGCGAGGCCGCGCACCGGCACACGGTGCACCGGACCGAGCAGCACGACGCGCTTGATCGTGTCGTGCGACGAGACGAGGCGCGCGTAAACGGATGCCGCAATCGCGCCGGAATAAATATAGCCGGCGTGCGGCGCAATGATGGCTTTGGGCGCGGGCTTGCCGCGCGCGGACGGTTCGGCGCCGGCCAGCAGCGCGCTGACCGCCTGCGCGAGCTCGGGTGCGCCGGCGGGGTAAAACGTGCCAGCCACAGCGGGCGGTCGTACGGTATTCATAGGAGCCTCACTTCCGTGAACTGGAACCGCAGGTTCGGTTCCCTGCCGGCATTTCGTGGTACTGCTATTGCGGGTTGGCATAAGAGGTCGACGCAAATTTCCAGGACTTCGTGATTCCCGCGAAAGCGGGAATCCAGAACGAAAAACCTGGGTCCCCGCCTGCGCGGGGACGACGAAATTGGGTCGCCCAATTGCGTAACGCTCAATCCATTCATTATATTCCTCGTGCTTGATTGTGGTTGCAACGTGGCGCGACAGACGCGGTTGCTGCGTTGCGGTGTAAGCGATAGATCATTGAAGTGCTGATACAATCGCCGCTAATCGCGATGGTATCTCCGAGTCAATGTCGAAAAATTTTGCGCTGATCCCCGCCGCCGGCAGCGGTTCGCGCATGGGTGCCGATCTGCCCAAGCAATATTTGCCGCTGGCCGGCAAAGCGCTGCTTTATCACGCGCTGAGCGGACTGTGTCGAAACGGGTCCATCGAGCGCGTTTTCGTGGTGCTGGCGCAGGGCGACCAGCGCTTTGCGCAGTACGACTGGCAGCCCTTCACCGCCAGGCTCGAGCCGCTTTATTGCGGCGGCGAGACGCGCGCGGCAAGCGTCTTTAACGGACTGCTCGCGGTGCGCGACGAGGTCGGCGCCGACGACTGGATGCTGGTGCACGATGCGGTGCGGCCGTGTCTGGCGCCCGACGTACTGGAACGGCTGATCGTGACGTTGCGCGCTGAAGAAACCGGCGGGTTGCTGGCGATGCCGGTGGTCGATACGTTGAAGCGCGCGGACGCCGCCGCGTATGTTTTGCAGACCGAAGTGCGCGAGAATTTGTGGCAGGCGCAAACGCCGCAGACGTTTCGTTATCGCGTTTTGCTCGAAGCCTTGCGCAAGATCGACCCGGCGGCGGCGACGGACGAAGCGAGCGCGATCGAGCGCCTGGGATTGCGGCCGAAACTGGTGATGGGCGACAGCCGCAACCTGAAGGTAACTTATCCGCAGGATCTCGCGATGGCCGAAGTTATTCTGAAAAGCATGAGTTGAACCGCCAAGACGCCAGGGCCGCCAAGAAAAGCGTAGGAGATTTCGAGTCAAGATATGAACTATAAAGAACATGCGAAGACCGAGCCGGGGAAGGATTTGGATGATCTTGTGCACCGGATAATTGGGGTCGCGATTGAAGTGCATCGTGAGTTGGGTCCGGGATATCTTGAAAGTGTTTATGAAGAGGCGGTGGCAGTAGAATTCGAATTGGCAGGCGTTGCCTTTGAGCGTCAGAAGGTGTTTGGCTTAAATATGGACGGATGCATGATCTATCCTGATGTTGTTTGTGCTTTTCTTGGCGGTCTTGGCGTCTTGGCGGTTTAAATAATGAGAATCGGACAGGGATTTGACGCGCACGCACTGACCGCCGGGCGCAAGCTCGTGATCGGCGGCGTGACGATACCGTATGACCGGGGGCTCGACGGGCATTCGGACGCCGACGTGCTGCTGCACGCGATATGCGATGCGCTGATCGGCGCCGCTGCGCTCGGTGATATCGGCAGACATTTCCCCGACAGCGATGCCCGATTCAAAGACATCGACAGCCGCCATCTGTTGCGCGAAACAGCGGCGTTGCTGGCGAAGCATGGCTGGCGCGTGGTGAATCTCGACACCACCGTCATCGCGCAGGCGCCGCGCATGGCCCCGCATATTCCGTTCATGGTCGCCAATATCGCGGCCGATCTTGGCGTGCCGGCGCACGACGTCAGCGTCAAGGCCAAGACCACGGAAAAACTCGGTTTCACCGGGCGTGGGGAAGGAATTGCCGCCGAGGCCGTCGTATTGATCGCGCCTGTGCAGCGGTCGCCATAACGCGCGAGGCCGGGCGCCGGGCCGCCGATGCCGCGTCTCTTTTTCGCGTTGTGGCCGGACGCCGCTGCGCGCGATAAACTTTGCACTGTCGCGCGTAACGTGCAACGTGATTGCGGCGGCCGCGTCATGCGGCGCGATAATCTGCATCAAACGCTGGTGTTTCTGGGCGCCGTCGCGCGCGAGAAACTTCCTCTACTCGAAGCGATCGCGGACGCGGCTGCCGTATCCGCGTTCACACTCGACTTCGGCATCACCGGCTACTGGCCGCACAATTGCATTGTGTGGGCGGCGCCAAATTCGACGCCGGCGCCGCTGACGGGTCTCGTGGCGACGCTCGAGCGCGAGTTGGCGCGCGCAGGGTTCGATTTCGATCGGCGTCCCTATGCCCCGCACGTCACGCTGGTTCGCAGCGCGCGCACGCCGGATTCATATCCGGCGCTGCGGTTCGACTGGCCGGTTACTGAATTCGCGCTGGTCGAGTCGGGCCGCGGCGCGCGTGGCGTTGAATACCGCGTCGTCGCGCGCTGGCCGCTGGCGGGCTAGTGCGCGGGCGTCAGGCCGGAAGTTATTTCGCGGGGACCGCCGCTTTGGCGGGTTGTTTGCGGGCCGGCGCTGTCTCGCGCAGTTGCTCTACCAGCTGAATTGCGCCACGGACGAAAGTCTGCTGCGGGTTGTCCTTGCAGAATTGGTCGAAATACCGGTTCAACTCGTCGCCGCCCGGAAATGCGCCGACCGTGATTTGATGCGACGGATTGGCGTAGTTATGCCCGGACACGAAACCGCGCGCCCACGATTCATAGTGCGCGCGCACCAGCCGGTTGCCGGCGGATTGGTTCCACGCTGCGCACGAGGCGTTGTCCGCGGCGAACATGATGTTGATCGGTTGCGCCGGGCCCGCCGCAATTGCCGGCGCCATCATCAGCGTGATTGCAGCCAGGGTGAGAATTGCCTTCACATCGCCCTCCTGAACGGTTCGATACAGACGTAAACATGCTAGCAGTTTTCGCCGCGCGCAGCTTTTAAATACGATGGGCGGACGAGAGTCCGCACTACCTTATAATAGTCCGGTCGCCGCCGCCATTACCACCGAGGGCTTCATGGACCATTACATCGCGGTATTTCGTCATAGCGCCAGTGACAAGGGCAGCACCGGCGATCACCTGCTGCTTACCGAGTGGGGCGATGCGGAATGGCGCAAATTGCTCGCAGCGACTACCGTCCGGCCATACACGGCGAGTGAGGTCGTTATTCAGCGCGGCGTGACCGACCGCGCACTGTACTTTGTCGCCGCGGGTGCGCTTGAAGTCGGCGTGACCTATGTCGATGGGGTCAGTATCAGCCCGCTGGCCAAGATCGGCGCCGGCAGCGTGATCGGCGAGCAGTCGTTCTTCGACGGCCAGCCGCGGTCCGCCAACGTGTGGGCGGTGACCGACGGCGAATTGTTGTGCCTGACGCAGGAAAGGTTTTACCGGCTCTCAGCCAAGGAGCCGCGGCTCGTGCGCGATCTGCTGTTTGCGCTCGGCCGCATCCTGTCGCTGCGCCTGAGAAATACTTCGATGCGCGTGCGGCGGTGATTTGAACTGCCAAGATTGAACCGCCAAGACGCCAAGACCGCCAAGGTAGAACGGCAAGAAAAACAAGGCGAAGCGGATTTAGGATTTGTTTTGCAATCGACGGTACTTTAAGTGTGGGCCGGTGATCTTTCGTTTTTTTTATTGCCCTTCTTGACGGTCTTGGCGGTCTTGGCGTCTTGGCGGTTAATTCAGATTTGTGACCGGGAACTCAACCCGCGCTTCCAGCCCGCCGCCGTCGCGCGGCAGCAGCTGCGCGCTGCCGCCGTGCATTTTTGCGATGCGGTCGACGATTGCGAGCCCCAGTCCCGAGCCGGCAGTGCTGCGCGCCTCGTTCAAGCGGGTGAAAGGTTGCAACATGCGCTCGGCATCCGCCGGCGGAATGCCCGGTCCGCGATCGAGCACCGACAAGCGCACGCGGCCATCGTCAGCCGAGGTTGCGACTTCGACTTCATCGCCCCCATGGCGCAGCGCATTATCAATGAGATTCGTCAGCAGGCGCTGTATCGCCAGCGCTTGCAGCGTCAGCGGCGGCAACTCGCCAAGGCGCGCGGTAACATTTTTTTCCTGGCGCCGGTAGCGTTCGAGCACCGAGATGACGAGTTCGTTCACGTCGAGCTCGGCAACGGTGCTTTGTTCCCCGGTGACCCGCGCGAAGTCCAGGAACTGGTTGATGACGGCGTCGATATCCTCGACGTCCTGCACCATGCCCTGCCGCAAGCTCGTGTCGGTCTCGTCGCTGAGCATTTCCACGCCCAGCCGGATGCGCGAGAGCGGGGTGCGCAGGTCGTGCGAAACGCCGGCCAGCAGCAGCGCGCGGTCGGCGTCGGCGCGTTGCAGATCGGCCGTCATCTGGTTGAACGCGCGCGACAGCGTGCGGATTTCAACCGGCCCGCTCTCGGCCACCGGCGGCGGCGGCGTCTGGCCGCGGCCGATGGCCGCGGCCGCGCGCGTCAATTCCCGCAGCGGCCGGTTGATGCGCGCGACGATCAGGAAGGCGCCGGCAAGCGACAGGACGAGGATCAGCACTCCCCACCCGACCCAGCGCAGCTGCTCGGTGCGCTCGATGCGCTCGCGCGGCAGCCGCACCCAGTATTTGAGCTCGTCGATCTTGAAACTCACCCACACGCCGCGCATGCCGTCGCGACTGCCGAGCACTCGCGTGTCATCGCCGAGCCGGCGCTGTAGTTCCAGCGTAAAGAGGCCCGTAAAAGGCCCTTCGGGCAGCGCCTCGACCGGCTCATTGGGTGCGTCGGCGTAGACCTGGATGCCCTCCTGTTGCGCCAGATCACGCAGCAAATCGAGGCGTTTGGCGGGGTCGGCAGTAATCAGCGCCGAGCGCGTGAGGTTGACCACGCTCGCAATTTGCTGCGCGACCTGCACCGCGCGCGGTTCGCGCTCGGCAACGCGGAAGATCTGCAGCGATGCGAAATGCCCGGCGACCATCAGCACCGCGAGCAGCAGCACGGTGCGCCACAGCAGGCTGCCGGGCAAGAGAGTCATTGGGCGTGAGGCGTGAGGCGTGAGGCGTGAGGCGGAAACCCGCAAGCGAGCGCGCGAGCGACGCTGCCGACGACACTACTTTCTGGCAGGAACCAATGCCTTTTCTCCCCACACCTCACGCCTCACTCCTCACTGATCACTTCGTCCCGTCCGGGATGAAGACATACCCGAACCCCCATACGGTCTGGATGTAGGCGGGTTTGGCGGGATCGGCCTCGATCAGTTTGCGCAGGCGGGAGATTTGAACGTCGATCGAGCGGTCGAACGCGCCAAATTCGCGTCCGCGCGCAAGTTCCATCAGCTTGTCGCGCGACAGCGGCGTGCGCGGGTGCTGCACCAGCACTTTCAGGAGCGCAAATTCGCCGGTCGTCAGCGGGAGTGGTTCGCCGTTGCGGCTCAGGCTGCGCGTGCCGAGGTTGAAGCCGAATTCGCCGAATGCGACGACTTGTTGTTCCGCCGTCGGCGCGCCCGGCGGCTGCACTGCGGGCGCGCGCCGCAGCACGGCCTGGATGCGCGCCACCAGTTCGCGCGGATTGAAGGGCTTGGGCAGGTAGTCATCGGCGCCGACCTCGAGGCCGATGATGCGGTCGACGTCGTCGCCTTTGGCGGTCAGCATGATGATCGGCATCTTGTCGCCGAGGCCGCGCAGGCGGCGGCAGATCGACAGCCCGTCTTCGCCGGGCATCATGAGGTCCAGCACCATCAGGTCGTAGCGCTCACGCGCGAGCCACCGGTTCATGTCGCTGCCATCGGCAACCGCGCGTACGCTGTAGCCCTGTTCGCCCAGGTAGCGGTTCAGGAGTTCGCGCAACCGCGCGTCGTCGTCGACAACGATGATGCGGGTCTTCGGATCATTCATGGGTAACCGTCCTCATGGGCGCCATGCTAGCGGTTTGATGCAGCCAATTCTAGAGCCTGTCTCATA
>JANNPG010000552.1:0-1613 GCA_031399805.1 Betaproteobacteria bacterium
TTCTTGCGCCTGCGGCGCATGCTGGTCGAAATAAGCGCGATATGAGCTTGCGTAAGCTTCGACGTCCCGGCCCAGCATCGGCAGGCGCTTGGTGCGGATGACATGGTCGGGTGTTGCCGGGCCCTGCTGGGATATCACTGCGAGGTCGGCGCGCCGGACAAACGACGCGGCACGCTTATCCGCGTGCGTCGCGACGATCATCGGGCTGCCGGCGCAATGCGAGACATTTCTGCGCAGTTCTGCAATCTGCGTTGGAGGCGGCGGATGCGACGTGCTGCCCGCTGCGGGCGTAAGCTGCCACGCGCCGTGCCGCGCAAGATAACGCTCGGCGAGGTCAACTAGATAAATCATGCGTTCATAGCATTCCCGCGCAGTCGCGCCGAAAGAGAAGATGCCGTGGCTCAGTAGCACCATGCCGATGGTGTTCTTGCTTGCTTGTTTCGCAAACAGGTCGGCGCACAGCCGTGCGAGATCGAAGCCCGGCATCACGTACGGAATTGTGACGACCTGATCGCCATAAATTTCCGCGATGCGCGCAGCGCCATTCGCCGTATTCGTCACTGCCAGCACTGCGTCAGAGTGCGTGTGGTCGACGTATTTATGCGGCAGCAGCGCATGCAGTATGGTCTCGACCGAGGGCGCCGGCGCCGATGCGCGCGTCATGTGCGTGGCCAGTTCATTAACCATCTGCGGGTCGCTTAATGCGTCGAGCTGCGCGAGCTTGAGCAAGTGAGCCATGCGCACCGGCGCGAAGCCGGCTTCTTCGATGAACTCGAGATCCCAGCCGCTGCCTTTGACATAGAGGATGTCCGCCGTGTCGCCGACCCGATTGCACTCGCGAATCTTTACCGATGTATTGCCGCCGCCGTGCAACACGAGTGTCTTATCGCGGCCGAGCAGGCGCGAGGTATATATGCGTTGCGCGAGATCGCCACGGTAATCCGCCGCCTCGTCATCTTTCCACAGACTTTGCATCGAGTTCGATTTCGGTGTTTTTAGCTCATGAACGTATGCCCGCGATTATAATTCAGGATCATGAGCAACTCGGCACAAGTTACGGTCCGCCGCGTGAGTTGGAGCGAGGCGGGTGTTGCGTTGCGCGAAATCCGCAAGCTCGTGTTCGTGGACGAACAACGCGTTCCGGAGGCGCTCGAATGGGACGGCAGGGACGCGCATTGCCTGCACGTGCTGGCTGAAGCCGAAACGGGCAGCGCGATCGGCACGGGCCGGCTGCTGCCCGATGGTCATATCGGGCGTATGGCAGTTATCAAGGACTGGCGCGGACGCGGGGTCGGAAGCAGAATACTTACGGAATTGGTTGCCGCCGCACGCGAGCAGCGCCGCTCAATTGTTGAGTTGAGCGCGCAAACGCATGCAATCGGATTCTATCGACGCTTTGGTTTCGAGGTTGCCGGCGACGAATACCTGGATGCCGGCATTCCACATCGCACCATGCGCTTGGCGCTGCCTTAGAGTGCAGCGGGAGTAGGCGTCGTTTCGAGCGCGAAGCGTCTGGTCACGGTGCGCCCCGGGTTGCCGCGCTCGCCGAAGCTGCGCTCGATAAACACAACCTGGCCATGATTGTCGACCAGGATTACCGTGGATGATCGCGT
>JANNPG010000079.1:0-5455 GCA_031399805.1 Betaproteobacteria bacterium
ATAGTCAGGTAGAAATGAGCGGGTTATTCCGGGAACATGCGCGCTGTTGGCTGACGCGCTTGCTGTTCGCGTGCATCGCGTGCGCCGGCGCCGGGCTGGTCCCGGCTGCGCAGTTGGACACGAAAGCGGACACAAATCCGGCCGCGTCGCTGCGCGCCAGGTATGCGGCGTTGAGCGCGCAATCCGGCTACAGCCAGTTTCAGCGGCCGTTATACCTCGATTCCGTCGAATCTCCGCGCGACCTGAAGGGCGATATCTTCGCGCTGATCGATTATTCCTTCGCAGACGTCAACACGGCGCTCAACGGCCCGGCGCGTTGGTGTGACGTGATGATACTGCACATCAATACTAAATATTGCCGCGCGTCCACCGATAACGCCCGCACCGTGCTGATGGTCAGCATCGGGAAGAAAGTCGAGCAGCCGCTTGCAGAGGCCAATCGCGTCGAGTTTGCCTATCGTGTTGTGGCGGCGACGCCGGATTATCTCGCCGTCCAGCTCAATGCCGAAACCGGGCCGCTTGCTACAAGCGATTACCGCATCCTGCTCGAAGCGGCTCCCGCCGAAGGCGCACGGACTATTTTGCATCTCACGTATTCCTATGCCTACGGTTTGGCGGGCCGTCTCGCCATGCAGGCTTATCTCGCGACAGTCGGGCGCGGTAAGGTCGGGTTCACGATCATCGGCAAGCAGCCGGACGGTCAGCCCGACTATATCGGCGGCGTGCGCGGCGTGGTGGAACGCAACACCATGCGCTATTTCCTCGCCATCGACGCCTATTTCGGCGCGCTTGGCGTGCCGCTCCCGGAGCAGTTCGAAAAACGCCTGCAAAGCTGGTATACGTCGACCGAGGGATACGCCCACCAGTTGCATGACGTCGACCGTAGCGCTTACCTTCAGATGAAACGGCGCGAGTACCGGCGTCAGCAGACGGTGCAGCAGGCGCAATCAAAGGTGACTTCCGGAAACTGATTGTTCGCGGCGCGCTAAGTCAGCGGCAGACGAATCCCGCGCCTGGTTTTTGGCGTTCCCTGTTGCGGGGCGTTACGCGGCGGCCGTGCGACGACCCGCAATGTTACACACAAGCCGCTTTCCCGCGCTAATTCTCGGTTACGATACCAACTTTTTCCCCGCTGCCGAAAGTCGCCTTGAATCCTCGTCCCTCCATTCCCCGCGGCGTGTGGGTGCTCGGCTTTGTAAGCCTCCTGATGGATATTTCATCCGAGATGATCCACAGCCTGCTGCCCGTTTTCATGGTGTCCGCGCTCGGCGCGAGCGTGTTGATGGTCGGCATCGTCGAAGGCGTCGCCGAGTCGACCGCGCTGATCGCGAAAATGTTTTCCGGCGCGTTGAGCGATTACCTCGGCAAGCGCAAAGCGCTGGCGGTGCTGGGCTACGGCCTCGGCGCAGTTTCGAAGCCGATCTTCGCGCTCGCGATATCGGTCAACTGGGTGCTGGCGGCGCGTTTCATGGACCGCATCGGCAAAGGCATACGCGGCGCGCCGCGCGACGCGCTCGTCGCGGATATCACGCCGCCGGCAATTCGCGGCGCGGCGTACGGTTTGCGCCAGTCGCTCGATACGGTCGGCGCGTTCATGGGGCCGCTACTCGGCATCGCGCTGATGATCGTGTTTGCCGGCGACTTCCGGACGGTCTTCTGGTTCGCGGTGATCCCGGCGTTTTTGTGCGTCGCGCTGCTGGTTGCCGGCGTGCGCGAGCCCGTTGCGCCGAAGCGCGACGGCAAGACGCGTGCGCGGATTCACTGGCGGACACTGCGGCAACTCAGCCGCGATTATTGGTGGGTGGTGATCATCGGCGGCGTCTTCACGCTCGCGCGGTTCAGCGAAGCGTTTCTCATTCTGCGCGCGCGCGACTTCGGCCTGCCGGATACTTACGCGCCGGCGGTGCTGATCGTCATGAACGTGGTGTACGCGCTCAGCGCTTATCCGGCCGGCCGGCTCGCCGATCGCATGCGTCATCGCACGCTGCTGATCATTGGTCTCGCCCTGCTGATCATCGCGGACCTCGTGCTCGCGCTTGCGCCGGGACTCGGCCTGGTGGCGCTCGGGGTCGTGCTGTGGGGATTGCACATGGGGTTGACCCAGGGGCTGCTTGCAACCATGGTCGCCGCTACCGCGCCGGCGGAATTGCGCGGCACCGCGTTCGGGTTATTCAATTTCGTCAGCGGACTCGCGATGTTGATTGCGAGCGTGCTCGCGGGATTGCTGTGGGATACGTTCGGCGCCGCAACGACATTTTATGCGGGCGCGGCGATTTCCGCGGTGGCGCTGGGGTTGCTGGTGGCGAGGAGAAACGAAAAGCGCATTTCAAAATCAAGGTAGCGCAGGCGACCTCGCCTGCTCCGTCAACGAATGCAGGCGAGTCGCCTGCGCTACGCCCCGGAGGAAGTCCTCTTGGGGGACAAGAGCGTACCCATATCAACCGGGGTATTTCATTTTGAAACGTGATCTGAGTTTCAGGATTCGGTTACGATAGCGACCTGCCATTTGCGAAGGAACAAGGTGCACGCATGCAGCACGCCATGAATGATCTCGGCCAGCCGGTGGGCTTTCCAGTGTCGGGCTGGAAGCCGCCGCCACCGCCCGCGCGCGCGACTATGGAAGGGCGCTACTGCCGTCTGGAGCCGCTAGCGCCGGACGTCCACGCGGCGCCGCTATTTAAAGCGAACGCATTGAATGCCGACGGCAGTATGTGGACGTACATGGCGTACGGGCCGTTCGATACGCTGGACATTTACCGTAAGTGGGCGGATGGCGCGAGCCGCGGCAGCGACCCGCTGTTTTTCGCCATCGTCGATCGCGCAACGGGCAAGGCGGCTGGTGTTGCGAGCTATCTGCGCATCGATCCCGCCAACGGCTGTATTGAAGTCGGTCACCTGGCCTACTCGCCGCTGCTGCAACGCACGCCGGCCGCGACCGAAGCAATGTACTTGATGATGGAACATGCGTTCACGCTCGGCTACCGGCGCTATGAATGGAAATGCAATTCGCTCAATCTGCCGTCGCGCGCTGCAGCACAACGCCTGGGCATGTCGTACGAGGGCATCTTTCGCCACGCCACGGTCGTTAAAGGCCACAATCGCGATACGGCCTGGTACTCGGTGATAGACGCGGAGTGGGCCGCGCTCAAAGATGTTTTCCTGAAATGGCTCGCGCCCGCGAACTTCGACGCGCACGGCAGGCAGCGTGTGGCGTTGTCCGCATTGACGGCGCCGTTGCTCAAGCAGCGCGGTTAGGAGGTCGATGCATCATCGCTGGCGAGCGGGCAGTGTCCCGCCGCATTGAACGCCGTTTTGCGGCGAGGCCCGGATGTTAACCCGCGACCGGATCTAATCGAGGCGACGCGGCCGCGAGGGTATTTACCGATTATTTCTTCTGCGCAATGACCGTCGAAAACTCCTTCTTGGTGTTGCCCGGTGCATCGAAGCTATCATGGGTTGAGCGCAAAATATGCCATCCCGCGAACCGGTCTTCCAACTCGCCGTGGCCGAACAAACAGTAGTTGCCGGGCTCGAACATCCCCATGAACGTGGTGCCCTCGGTCAGCACGTTGATGATGGCGAGGCCTTGCGTGGTGACGTGTTCCTGGATGTCGGCGAGTAACGCGAGGGCTTTTTCCCGCTTGAAGAACATCAGCAGCCCGATTGCTATGAGGGTGTCGAAGCGGCCGGGGAATTCGTAATTTCCGATGTCGGCCAGCACTGCATCGATCGCCAGATTCTCTGCCGAGGCGGTTTTCTGAATTCGCTCTATCGCGGCGCTGCTCGCGTCGACCGCCACGACATTCGCACCGCGCCGCGCAGCCTCGATACTCGGATTACCCATGCCGCATCCGAGATCCAGCACATGCCCGCGTACGAACGGCAGGGCGGCCTGCTCGAAAGGATTGAGCGCAAAGTCGTTGTTTGCGACCTGCTTTTGAAACTTACAGCGCGATGCCAATTCCGGCTGCGCGCATTTGACGCTCGTCCGGCCCGCGTCCAACGCAACAATCGGCAAGTTTGCCATCGACGACTACCGCAGGGACGCTGCGGATGCCGTATTGTTTCGCTTTTTTTGAAACTTCAGGCTTGTGCATGTCGAGAATCTCAACCTCGCATGACGGGCACGTGATTTTATTGATGAGCGCTATCGTATCCTCGCACACGGCGCAGCCGGCGATCGGTTTTTTCCGTGGAGCGGCAGCAAGTAACGCCGAACAGATCGCTGCGATCGACGGAGTCCGGCTTAAATTGCCGCGCTCATCGCTATAAACCCGGCAGGCCCGGGTGCCGGCATTGGGGGCGACGCCCGCAAGGTCTTTGCCGTCAACCAGGATCGTCGGCGAGCCGTAGTCGCGCGCATAACCGGGGGCGTCCGGCGCGCTGCGTTCCCATTCTTTCCACCGCGCGGAAACGCCCGTTTGCGTGAACGCCTTGATCAACTGGGAGCGCGCATGCGGCACGTTCGGGCAGTCCGCGTCATAAATCAGCTCTACGATCATTTTTGGTCCTTTACGCTTTCCAGCGCCTCGAGTATCGGACAATCGCTGGTGGGGCCGTTGCCGCGGCATGCCGCGGCCAACTTCGTCAAAGCATCCTTGATCCGCCGCAGGTCGTCGATCTTGCTTTCGACCGCGACTATCTTCCGGCGCGCCCGTTGCCTGATATCGGCGCAGGTCGTGCCGGGCTGCATCCGCAGCGAAAGCAGTTCCTGTACTTCGCTGAGCGAAAATCCCAGAAACTGCGCTTGTTTTATGAAATTCAATCGGCGCACGGTATCGTCGGCGTAAAGCCGGTAACCGGACGCGGCGCGCACGGGCTCGGGAAGTAAACCGCTGCGCTCGTAGTAGCGTATGGTCTGCACGTTCACGCCGCCGCGGCTTGCCAGCTTGCCGATCGTCAGTGCGTTTGCATTGCTCATGGTGGCCTCACGAAACCGGACTATAAACCCTGTACCTTAGTATAGAGTCAAGCCGGGTCTGCGTGTTGGGAGTCGGTCAACGCGCGGATGATGGGTAATTGGAACCCCTATTCACGTCATGCAGAGGCGGGATATTTTGCCGCCCCACTCGGTGATCGTGTGGCTGATTCCGGCTTTGCCGGCGCCGGTCCGGGCCCACCGTGCGCGGTATACTAAGAGTCCCTAACACAATGAAACACGTGTGCATTGCAGCCAGAATTGGTGATGGCAAGGCGCCCGGTGAAGCGAATATTCAATAATGCAAGTCGAGCCGACCGCGAAGCAGCAAGCGCAGCGGGAACGCATGAAATCGTGCGCCGACCGAGCCGACGCCAGGAAGGGCGATGAGCGCAAAAAATTCATGAGCGCGTGCCTCAAAGGCGAGGATCCGGAGGCCTCAGTGGCGCAAAAGGCGCAGCAGGACAGGATGAAATCGTGCAACAAGGACGCCGGCGAGAAGAAGCTCAAAGGCGACGAGCGCAAGACGTTCATGAG
>JANNPG010000565.1:0-7428 GCA_031399805.1 Betaproteobacteria bacterium
GACAGCCTCGTCGCGCCGGCGCCGGGCGTGGAGGACGACCTCGTGTGTAAACAGCGTTTGCCCCGTGTGCTAGCCGCGTTCGCGTGCGGCGGATTTTTGGCGACCGCCGGCGAGCAGCTGCAGGTATTGTTGCGCAACCCGCTCGCCGACCCGTACATCCTCGGCGTGTCGGGGGGCGCGGCCCTCGGCGCGCTCGGCGCGCTCTCTTTCGGCGCCGGGCTCGCGCTCACCAATCTCGCCGCGTTGACCGGCGCGCTCGGCGCGATCGCACTGGTATTTGCGCTGTCCTTTCGCGCGGGCGACTGGAATCTGCACCGCCTGCTCCTGACCGGCGTCGTGTTGTCGGCGGGATTCGGCGCGCTGATCAGCTTCACGCTCACCCTCGCGCCACAGGCGCAGTTGAAGGGCATGCTGTTCTGGCTGATGGGCGACCTGTCGCACGCGGGTGCCAGCGGCACGGCGTGGCTCATACTGGCGCTCGCCGTGCTCGCGTTTACGCTGTACTCAGGCGGCCTCAACGCGCTGGCGCTGGGCGCGTTGAAAGCGCGCGCGCTCGGCGTCGCGGTGGGCCCGTTGCAGGCGGCGATTTATTTCGCCGCCGCCGCGGCGACCGTGGCCGCGGTGCTGCTGGGCGGCACCATCGGTTTCGTCGGCATCATGGTGCCGCACGCATTGCGGCTCTGCGGCATCAACGATCATCGCTGGTTGTTACCGGCGTCGGCGCTGGCGGGCGGCAGCTTTGTGACGCTCGCTGATACGTTTGCACGCACGGTATGGGCGCCGCAGCAGTTGCCGGTCGGCGTTTTCACCGCGCTGCTCGGCGTGCCCGTGCTGCTCTACCTCCTGTCGCGCAAGCCATGATCCTATAAAAAGCAGTTCGCGCCGCAAAGACGCAAAGGCGCGAAGGAAACGCAAAGAAAATTAAATGCTGCGGATATGAACTGATTGCCGAAAGGGTGATGAGTTTAGATGAGAAAAATCTTAGCGGAATCTTTGCGCCTTCGCGCCTTTGCGGTGAAAAGGTTTTTCCAATTCTCAATTCAACTGCGGGATTTACGATGATGCTTAGTGTCGAGAAGCTCACCATTGCGATCGGCGCGCGCCTGCTGTGCCGCGAGCTCAATCTCATGCTGGCACCGGGCGAATTATGGGGAGTGCTCGGCTGCAACGGCAGCGGCAAGACGACGCTGCTCCACGCATTGGCCGGGCTCGCACCCGCGGCGGCGGGCGATATCGCCGTCGGCGGCAGTCCGCTCGCGAATTACTCGCGACGCGAACTCGGCCGCGCGCTCGGTATCCTTCTGCAGCGCGAAGATCAGGAGTTCTGGGGCACGTTGCGCGACTATGTGATGCTCGGCCGCTATCCGCACGCGCATTCGCTGTTCGGCTGGAGCGCGGACGACGAGGCAGCGGGCGAGCGCGCGCTGGCGGCGTTCGATCTCACGGCGCTCGCGGAGCAGGTGTATGCCACGTTGTCGGGCGGCGAGCGCCAGCGCGCGCGCCTCGCCCAGCTGTGGGCGCAGGATCCGCCCGTCATGCTGCTCGACGAGCCGTTGCAGCATCTCGATCTCAAGCACCAGCTGCAAACGCTCGAATTGCTGCGCGCGACGACGCGCAATGCGGGCAGGGCGGCGGCGCTGGTGCTGCACGATCTGACGTTCGCCAGCCGCTGCGACCGCATACTGATGCTGTATGGCGACGGCCGTTACGCGGCGGGAGCGGCGGATGAACTGTTGCAGCCGCAGCGGCTGGAAGATCTCTACGGTTGCCGTGTACGCGGCTTCGGCGATGGAGCGGATGCACATTTCATCCCCGTTATATAATTGCGGAGCACAAATTCGAGCGGACGCACGGGTGGTGCGCCGCTCAATTTGTTTTGACCTATAGGTAAATAATTTAATGATCCGGCGTTTTCTCGGCAGGGTTTTTTCAGGCGCGCTGTTCCAGTCTGCGCAGCCCAAGGTCATACCGTTCAAGACGCACCGCATCGCGCGCGATCACGTCAGCCGCAGCGCGGCGAAGACGTGCGAGATGCTGCAGCAGCACGGGCATGCCGCGTACGTGGTCGGCGGCGCGGTACGCGACCTCTTGTTGGGCGGCATACCGAAGGATTACGACGTGGCGACCGCGGCAACGCCGGAAGAGGTGCGCGCGATTTTCCGCCGCTCGCGCATCATCGGCCGCCGCTTCCGGCTCGTGCACGTGATGTACGGAGCCGAAACCATCGAAGTGTCGACTTTTCGCGGTAGCGGCGGCGCGGCCGACGGCGCCGCGGCGGCGGATGAAGGCGATCATTCGACCGACGAGCACGGACGCATACTGCGCGACAATGTGTTCGGCAGCATGGAGGACGACGCGCGGCGGCGTGATTTCACCGTCAACGCAATGTTCTACGATCCGGTGCGCGAGGAAGTCATCGATTATCACGGCGGTGTCGCCGACATCAAGGCGAAGAAGCTGCGCATGATTGGCGATCCGGCGCAGCGCTACCGCGAAGATCCGATCCGCATGCTGCGCGCGGTGCGGCTCGCGGCGGCGCGCGGACTGGAGATCGAAACGCGCACCCGCAAGCCGATCCGCGCGCTGGCCGACCTGATGCTAAACGTGCCGAAAGCGCGCGTGTTCGACGAAATGATGAAGCTCCTGATGTCGGGGCACGTCGCGGAAGGCGTGCGGCGCCTGCGCAGGGAAGGCCTGCATCACGGCGTGCTGCCGCTGCTGGACGTGATACTCGATCAGCCGCTTGGCGAGCGCTTCGTGATGCTCGCGCTCGAGAACACCGACCAGCGCATCAACGCCGGCAAGACGGTGTCGCCGGGGTTTCTGTTCGCTGCGCTGTTGTGGCACGAAGTGCTCGCGGCGTGGAAAGCGGCCGCGGCGCGCGGCATGCACACGATGCCGGCGCTGTTTGAGGCGATGGACCGCGTGCTGCAGGTGCAGGCGGAGAAGCTCGCCATACCGCGCCGCTACGGCGCCGACATGAAGGACATCTGGGCGCTGCAGGCGCGCTTTCTCAATCGCGCCGGACGGCGGCCGTACCTACTGCTCGGGCACCCGCGTTTTCGCGCCGGCTTCGACTTTCTGCTGCTGCGCTGCGCGAGCCGCGAGATCGACGCCGAGATCGGCGACTGGTGGGAAAAATTTCAGCATGCCGACGAGGCGGCACGCGCCGGCATGCTGATGAAAGACAGTCCCGGCGCCGGCAAGAAGCGCCGCCGGCCGCGGCGCAAGAAAAAGCCCGCCGCCGCGCCAATCGGGGACGGCGCGATATGACGGCGCGGGTCACCGCATATATCGCGCTCGGCGCCAATCTCGACGATCCGGCGGCGCAGGTCATGGCGGGCTTCGCGGCGCTCGCGGCGTTGCCGCAGACGCGGTTGATCGCGCACTCGTCGCTCTACCGCACGGCGCCGGTGGGATATGCCGATCAGCCGGATTTCATCAACGCCGTAGCGGCGGTCGAAACCGGATTGACGCCGCGCGAGTTGCTCGACCAGTTGCTGGCGACCGAGTTGAGTCGCGGCCGCGTGCGCAAGTTTGCCAATGCGCCGCGCACGCTTGACCTTGATGTGCTGTTGTATGGCGATCTGCAGCTGCACGAGGACGGCCTCACGATCCCGCATCCGCGCATGCTCGAGCGCGCCTTCGTGCTGGTGCCGCTCGCGGAGATCGCGCCGAACGCAATGGTGCCCGGACTCGGCCGGGTTGCCGATCTGTTAGGGGCGGTCGACATCGGCGACGTCAAGCAGTTGGCAGTGACCGCGTGAGCCGCCAAGGCGCCAAGGTTCTTTTCAATACCCCCTTGAGGGGTACGCAAAGGGTACGCCGGGAAAATCAATCAAATATTGCGTTGCGCTCTTTGCGTCTTGGCGCCTTTGCGGCGATGTTTTCCTGATGCTGACCAAATCCGAGTCCAGAATGACGCCGCTGCCCGAAAAATACCGCTACATCGTAGTCGAGGGCCCGATCGGTGCCGGCAAGACGAGCCTCGCGCGCATGCTCGCCGAGAAAATCGGCAGCGCGCCGCTGCTGGAAGATCCGGGCGCGAACCCGTTTCTGCCCGGCTTTTACCAGGACAACGCGCGCTACGCGCTGCCGACGCAGCTCTTTTTTCTGTTCCAGCGCGTGAACCAGGTGCGCGATCTCACGCAGGCCGATCTCTTCAGGCACGTAACGGTGGCAGATTTCATTCTCGACAAGGACCCGCTCTTTGCGCGCCTGACGCTGAACGACGACGAGCTGAACCTGTACCAGCAAATTTACGCGCAATTGAAGCCACAGGCGGCGGTGCCCGATCTGGTGATTTATCTGCAGGCCTCGACCGAGACGCTGATCGAGCGCGTCAAGCGCCGCGCGGTGAGTTACGAGCGTGGTATTTCCGAGGATTACCTGCTGCGGCTCGCCGAGGGCTATGCGCGGTTTTTCTACCAGTACGACGCTTCTCCCGTGCTGATTGTCAATTCCGAACATCTCAATTTTGTCGACACGCCGGCCGATTTTGATTTATTGTTGCAGCGCATAGCCGCGATGCGTGGCGCGCGCGAGTTTTTCAGCCTCGGGGAGTAGGCTGAAGCTTGTGGTGATGAGTGATTACCCATTACCCGGTTCTTATCCGTGTAGTCTGCGGCAGAAAGGTATTGACATGAGGACCACCCTGACGACGTTGCAAAAGATGACGCAGGACGGCGACAAGATCACCATGCTCACCTGCTATGACGCGAGTTTTGCCGCGGTGCTCGATGCGGCGGGTGTCGATACGCTGCTCATCGGCGATTCTCTCGGCATGGTGTTGCAGGGCCACGACTCGACGCTGCCGGTTACGCTGCGAGATATCGCGTATCACACGGCGTGCGTGGCACGCGGCGCCAAGCGCGCGTTGATCATCGCGGACATGCCGTTCGGCACTTTTCAGGTGAGTCCGCAGCACGCATTCGAAAACGCGGCGCAGTTGATGGCGGCCGGCGCGCAGATGGTCAAGATCGAAGGCGGCGAAACCATGGTGGAAACGATTGCGTTTCTGACCGCGCGCGGCGTGCCGGTGTGCGGCCACCTCGGGCTCACGCCGCAGTCGGTGCATACGCTGGGCGGCTACCGCATACAGGGCAAGACGGATACGCAGGCGCAGCAGCTAATCGCCGAGGCGAAAATGCTGCAGGAGGCCGGCGCCTGCATGCTGGTGCTCGAACTGATTCCGGCGGCGCGGGCGCGCGCAGTGACGGCGGCCCTGCGCATTCCGACCATCGGCATCGGCGCCGGCGTCGATTGCTCGGGGCAGGTGCTGGTGCTGCACGACATGCTCGATATCTATCCGGGCAAGAAAGCGAAATTCGTGAAGAATTTTCTGCACGGCGCGGGCAGCGTGCAGGGCGCGGTCGAGGCCTTTGTCAGGGAAGTCAAAGCGAAGACCTTTCCGGGCGCCGAACATTCGTATTAAGAGCCGTTGCCCCCATCCTACCTTCCCCCGCTTCGGGGGAAGGGGATACGGGATTCGGGATTCAGGACTCAGGCGTCGGGATTCAGGATTCGGCTGGCGCGAGTTATACTGTGCGCCCCTTGAGACCCGCTGCATCCTGAATCCCGGCTCCTGAATCCTGTTTTCACATGGACGTCATCCACTCCGTCGCCGCCTTGCGCGAGCGTTTGCAGCGCGAGCCGAACAACGTGTTCGTGCCGACGATGGGCAATCTGCACGCCGGCCACATTCAGCTGATCAACATCGCGAAGCCGCGCGCCGCGTGCACGGTGGTGAGCATATTCGTCAATCGCCTGCAGTTCGGTCCGAAAGAGGACTTTGAGCGCTACCCGCGCACGCTCGATGCGGACTGCGCGAAGCTGCGCGCCGCCGGCGTCGGCGTGGTGTTCGTCCCGGACGAGAAGGAAATTTATCCCGAGCCGCAGACCTACGTGGTAGAGCCGTCCGATTTGCAGCACATTCTCGACGGCGCGGTGCGCCCCGGACATTTTCGCGGCGTTTCCACGGTTGTCCTCAAGCTGTTCAACATGGTGTCGCCGCACTCGGCGATTTTCGGCAAGAAGGATTACCAGCAGTGCCTGGTGCTCGCCAATATGGCGCGCCAGCTGGCACTCCCGATCGAGATCATCCTCGCCGAGACGGTGCGCGCCGAAGACGGGCTCGCGCTGTCGTCGCGCAATGCGTATCTGTCGCCCGAAGAGCGCAGCGAAGCGCCGCGCCTGTATCAATGCCTGCGCAGCGCGCGCGATCAACTGGCGGGTGGCGCGCGCGATTACCAGCGCATCGAACTCGATGTGATGGCGGAACTTGCGCACCACGGCTGGAAGCCCGATTACATCGCGGTGCGCCGGCAAAGCGACCTGCAGCCGCCGCAGAACGGCGAACGCCGGCTGGTGGTGCTCGCTGCTGCGCGGCTCGGAAAAACGCGCCTCATCGACAATATCGAAGCCAGCCTCTGATGGCAGGCGCGCGTGTGGCGGCGCGCGGGAGAGTTTCGCCGGCGGTCGTTTACCCGATACTCTGATACTATTGGAGTTATGGAGCGGGGAAAACATGACCGGTGAAATCAAGAAGAGATTCTGCAGCACCGGAAGCCACTGGACGACTGGCGAATTCCGCAAGATCGGAACGACCCGCTGGATCTGCCTCGCCTGCTACAAGCGCAGGCAGGCCGAACTGCGCAATCTCTCCAAGAATAAGCTGCTCGCGGCAGGCGGCGCCGCAAAAAAGTAGCGCGGCGCGCAACGCATTGCCGGAAGGGGATACGCCATGCCGCCGTGTCCGCGCCATGCACCGGCGCTGTTCGCGCGCGGGCGCGAAGTATGGGGCAATGTCATCCGCGGCGCGGGGATCAAGCCCGGCTGGTTCAATTCGCTTTCCCGAAATACGGTAACTTCCTGCGCAGGAGGGAGCGGAGATAACAGAGAAACCGAAGTTACAGAGCCCTTCTCCGTTCGCTCCGTTTCTGAGCTTCCCCCGAAATTTCGTCTTCCAAGAGGCAGGGTATAACCTTAACTGACTGGAAGGAGAAATGATGTTCAAGATACCGAAGCAGGAATACACCGCGGAGTTCAAAGAACTGGCGGTCAAGCGCTTAAAGGGCGGGCAGGGAATCGGGCCGGTGGCCCGGGACTTGGGGCTGGTCGAGCAGACGCTACGCAACTGGGTCAAGGCGGCCAAGCACGGCAAGCTCAATGTGCCTGGTGGCAAAGCGGTCACGGCGGAGCAAATGGAGTTGTCGCGTGTGCGCGCCGAGAATGCCCGCCTCAGGATGGAGAATGAAATCCTAAAAAAAGCGACGGCGTACTTCGCCAAGGATGGTGCGGGAACTGCGCTCGCGCGGATTCCCTGCCAGCAAGCCACGCGTCGAGCGGCTCATGCGTGAGAACGGCATCCGGGCGCGGCACAAGCGGCGCTACAAGGCCACGACGGACTCGACGCACGCGCTGCCGGTG
>JANNPG010000662.1:0-12565 GCA_031399805.1 Betaproteobacteria bacterium
GCGCGCGCCGCGTGCACCGCGGACGGGTTGATGCTGCTCGACGACACCGTAGCGATCGCCAATCTGAAACCTACGCGCGACCACGATGGCCGCGTCAAGCTGCAACGCGCGTACGATTTCGAGTACAGCGACACCGGCAACAACCGACTTAAAGGCAACGTCGTGCTGCTCGGCCACCGCGTTACGCTGCTCAACGTGGGATTGCGCCTGCCGCCCGTCGTGCGCACCCTGCACTAATAACTCCCAAATAAACGCAGCATGTGTGCAGGAGGCGCACGATGAGCGAAGGCATGGGATGGGCGGTCGGCCTGCTGTTCGCGGTGTTCGGACCGTTGCTGTTGTTACCGGTGATATGGATACTGTATCGCTGGCCGCTGCGCGCGTTGCTTGGTAGTTGGACTGAACGCCGCTGCGGATCCTACGCGCGCCCGGCGCGCTTCGGCATTGCAACCGCGCTGGTCGGCGCGGTGGTGTTCGCCACTTACCTTCCCGGCCGGCTCGAATTCGCGGCGCTCTGCGACCAGTACGCGAACCCGGTGATCGTCGAGACCGTCGAGGTGCCGGGCTTTTACCGCAGCGCGATGTTCCCTTACGAGGCCGAACAGTTCCTGCGTGAATGGGGCTTCAGCTACATCGAAGCGCCGGACATGTACAAGCATGGACGCACGCTGCGCTATGCGGTGGGCGCCGGCGGCAAGACGGTCGCGACGGCGAACTAAAACGGCCGCGGGCTTGATCCACGTCAAGATCATCAGCGTGACACATGGTCAGAATTCACTGCAGCCCATTACAGCCCGACAGGAGACCCGCATGCATATCAGATACACGGCGTGGCGCATCGCCGGCGCTGCCGGATTGGCGTTGTTCGCTTCCGCGATGGCGTCGGCCGCCGAAAATACCCTGGGCAAAAACGAGTATGAGGCGCGCTGCGCGATGTGTCACGGAGCGGCGGGAAAAGGCGATGGCTGGCTGGCCGACAACCTGCTGAAACGCCCGCCGTCATTGACCCAGCTGAAAAAAACGAATGGCGGCGTCTTTCCGGTCGCCAAAGTCACCGAAGTCATTGACGGCCGAAAATCGGTGAGTCTGCACGGTCCGCGGGAAATGCCCGTGTGGGGAACCGTTTATCGTGTCGAGGAAAAAGCCGCGAGTGCTGCGCGGCCGGCGACGCTGACCCCTGAAGAGCAGCTTGTCCGCGCGAAGATCCGGGCTTTGGCCAATTACGTCATGCAGCTTCAGGAATGACGTTTAGCGGTTGCTGATTCTCATTTCCGGGACGGGGTTCTTGCGCCTGCGTGGTGGGCATGTTTTCAGTACCCGTTTGATCCTGATCAAAGTCCACTAAATTGTTTTGTGCAATCCTTCAGTCATCACTCTGATGAGTGATGCAGCATCGCCATTCAGCGCGATGCGGGCCGGGCGACTACTCTAGCCCGACCGGATTCGGGACGCCCGGGAACCTCCCTCGCCGTCCCGCGTCTTTTTGTGCCCCCCCCCGCGCGTGATTACGGTCCGCACACGACGGCAATAAAAACGGGGCCCGCAGACCCCGTTGTTTCCGTGCAGTAACGTATTTTTCCGCTAGTTGGCGGCGAAGCAGTAAAACAAACCGGCGCCGCCGGTGCCTTGCAACGCGACCTGGCTGCAGCCGCCGCGCGACGCATGCGAAGAATTCCATGACCTGCCGTAATAATCGTCGGTCCCGCCCATCCGGTCACTGTGGCCCACTTGTACCGCGCCGTCCGCGCCGCTTTTTGTCCAGTTGCCGCAGGTCATGTCGTTGCCCGCGGGAAATGCGAGTCCGTTGGTTTGCGAACCGGTCAGGACGTCGTGCATGTTCGGCTTATCACCCCGGCCGTTGACGACCGTGCCATTCTCGGTCAGGTTGGTCGCCTTGGTAATGTTGTTGGCGCCATGCAGATTCTCGATGTCGGTGGCAATCACCACGCCTTTGGCATTCTGCCAGGGGCCACGGCCGATACGATCAATCGCGTTGACCGCCGCCGCGCCGCCAACGGCGCTATTGCTCAGGTAAGCGCGCCAGGTGCGGTTGCCGGCCCCCGCCGCCTTCGCGAGCGACTGGCAATGCTGGTCCGCGCCGGTCAGCCCGCCCAGATCGGCGCCCTTGCCGCTGCCGACGCTGGTCACGAAAAATGTCATGCTGTTTTGCGGCGTGACCGCGCAGGCGCTCAAGCCCGCGGCCACCAGCGTGACCGACACCACTTGGAAAAACTTCATTCGGTTGTTCATGGCAGGTCTCCTCCCCATCGTTATAAAGAATTGCGAACCGCGAAAGTAGCACAATATTAAATTACGCTCAAACGTGCTCGGGTTGCTCGGCGAGAATGAGGCGATGATTCAGTGAATTGTTCACTTAATCGCCCAATCACTCGCCCTTAATGCCCGCCGCCTGGATCACCTTCGTCCACTTCACGATTTCGCTTTGCACGAAAGCCGAATATTGCTCGGGCGTAAGGGGGGCGGGATCGGCGCCCTGCGAGGTCAGCCGCGTGCGCAAGTCCGGCGCGTTGAGCGCGCGCGCAATTTCAGCGTGCAGCCGGTCGACGATGACACGCGGTGTTTTCGCCGGCGCCGACACGCCGTACCATGCGGTGACCTCGTAGCCCGGCACGCCGCTCTCCGCCACCGTCGGCAGCTCGGGTGCCGCCGACGCGCGGCTTGCCCCGGTGACCGCCAGCGCGCGCAGCCTGCCGTCCCGCACGTACTGGATTGCGGTCGGCATGTTCGAGAACATGATCTGGGTCTGGCCGGCGATCAACTCAATCACCGCGGGACCGCCGCCCTTATACGGGATGTGCACCCATTTGATTCCGGTCATGTACTGAAAGAGTTCCGCCGAAAGGTGGACGGTCGTGCCGGTGCCCGAAGACGCGAAATTGATCTCGCCGGAACGCCGCTTCGACAACGCGATCAACTCCTTCACGTTGCGCGGCGGAAACAACGGGTGCACGACCACCACATTCTGCGCTTCCGCCACGCGCGCGATAAACGCGAAATCCTTGAGCGAGTCGAACGGAAGCTTCATCAGCGCGGGGTTGGTCGCGTGGCCGGTCGCGTTAAGGAGTATGGTGTAGCCGTCGGGCGCGGCGCGCGCCGCCACCTCGGTGGCGATCGCGGTGTTCGCGCCGCCGCGATTCTCGACGACTACCGTCTGCCCCATGTTCTCGGTCAGCTTCTGCGCGAGTGCGCGAGCGACGATGTCGTTGGTGCCGCCGGGCACGAAGCCGACCAAAAAGCGGACAGGCTTGTTCGGATAAGGCTGGGCCGGCGCAGGGGCTGCGAACAGTGACAATATGGCGACCAGCGCCATGCATGCAATCGTGGCCGTGGATTTCATTCGTCCTCCCGTCACTACGGCGTCCAGTTAACTACCTTGCCGGCTATCATGCCACACGACCGTCCCCGTCCCGCGCGCGTACCGCAACGTGCGCGGTCTGCGACCGAATAAAACATCCGGCCGCGCGCGCACGAACGCACCGGATTCGCAGACAAAAAGGGGCAGGCCACAGGCAGACCCCTTCATATTGGTGGGCGGTGCGAGATTCGAACTCGCGACCAACGGATTAAAAGATCTCATAAGCTAACACTCGGCGCGACACCACGACTAAAGAATCAGCATGTCAAGTCAATCTGATTATCTTCGTGTGTCCCTACTATTGGCAGTTTTTCACTGCTCAGCAATCGTTCTCGGACGTAGTGCGGGAAATTTCAGAACGTCGGCAAGCGGAGCAAGCAAGCATTCCCACGCCAGTCGCGTCCTGAAAACAGGTTCAAACAGGCGGCATTTGAGACTCCGAAACCCCTAGTACTCTGCATATCCCGTCCTGACCCTTTGGCCGATATGAGCCAAAGACTGGCCCTCTGAATCTGTCGGTCGGCTTTACAACATGCCCGCCGACGCGCGGCATCACCGAGAAAGACATTTGATTCAAAATGATTTTTTCGTAATGGCATGTTTCGTGCATACACTGCGGCTGTTGCCGGGAATTGCCTGGCTATCAGTGGGAGCGCAGACATGCGATTGATTAATTGGGCAATGAGGCGGGTCAAGGCCGTGGTGTCGGGCGTACTGGCTGCGGGTCTGCTGTCAGTGGCGGGGGCCGCGTCTGCCGTCCCAGTGCTTGGGGCACAGCTTTTCTGGGCCGGTGGCGACGTCACCATCACAGTGCAAGGCTCGTCCGCCGGTTTTCTGAGCGAGCTTCGGCTGTACTCGACAATCCCGGACATCTTCATCGCCTTTAACGCACCGAACGGCAATCCGGTAGGGACGACGGTCACGCTCACCAATGCCCAACTCGACGTCGATCACAACATTGGCGACGAACTGGTGTTCGGAATCTTTGTCACGAACACGGGCGACACCTTCAAGCTCGGCCCTAGCTCGCGCAATGCCGACAGCGAGATTCACGGCGCCATCGACAACCTTGGCGGGGGCGTGCTGCGTGTGGGCTTTGAAGACCTTTTTGGCGGTGGTGACCGCGACTACGACGACAACGTCTTCGACTTCACGGGTGCGGTCGTAACCACCCGTGTGCCCGAGCCCGCCACGCTCGCGCTTCTCGGACTCGGCCTGGCCGGACTTGGATTTGGCCGCCGCAAACAAGTTTAATTACAGCCGCACTCACAAAGACCCCGCTTCGGCGGGGTTTTTCATGTACGAGAACGCCGCCACTCCCACGGTAGAAACAAAAATGGGCTGGCTTTAGGCTAACCCATTGTTGTAATTGGTAGGCGGTGCGAGATTCGAACTCGCGACCAACGGATTAAAAGTCCGCTGCTCTACCAGCTGAGCTAACCGCCCTATGTTTGCAGAAAGCCGCGAATTATAAGGGCTTTTTAACGTCCGATCAAACTGTAAGTGCTGCTGGTCATGAAATGAGGGCGTTTTTGATCGCGCGCTGGAATCAACGCCATCCAAAAGCTATTTACTCTCACCTCGCCCCTAATCAAGCACCGATTGTGACCGAGAGCGTGCAGAATTACATCGCCGGCGCAAACCACTTCGAATGAATGGTCGCTAGACGTCACAGGTGAACTTGTGTGATTTTTCGGCCGCCAATGTTGAGAAAGGTGAGGCCGCTTAGGATGCTGCGGCGCAATTCTTTTCGATAGACACACTATCAAAATGGGAACGGATTTTCGAGAATCACGTCGCGACTACTGCGCAAGCGGCCCGTACAAATCGATGCGGCGGTCGCGCCACCAGGGAATTTTTTTGCGGTCGCCGCGCACGCTATCGAGATCGATTTCCGCGACCAGCAGCTCTTGCTTTCCGCTGCCGGCTTCGGCGATGATCGCGCCGGTTGCATCGACGACCATGCTGCGGCCCAGGTGCGAGCGCAAGCCTTCCTGCCCGACGCGGTTGGCGGCGACCACGTAAACGCCGTTCTCATAAGCGCGCGAGCGCAGCGGCACATCCCAGATGCCCGCGCGGTGGCCGGGATCGCTGTAAGTCGAATAACAGATCGGCATGAAGATGATTTCCGCGCCCTTCAGCGCCAGCACGCGCGAGGGTTCCGGAAAAAGCCTGTCGTAGCAGATCTGGATGCCGAACCGCGTGCCGCGCCACTCGAACACCGGCAACGCGGGCCCTGGGCTGAAGTACATGCGCTCGTAACTGCCGGTGCCACCCTGCAGTTCGCTGGGGAAATACGCGGGGATGTGGGTTTTGCGGTAGATACCCAGCACTTCTCCGCGCTCGTCGCACGCCAGCGCGGAGTTGAAGTATCCGCCCGCCGGCGTGCGCTCGCCGAACGGCCAGATTGTCGCGATGCCATGCTGCCGGGAAATTCCACGCAGCTTCGTCATCAGCGGGCCGTCCGACGCCACGAAAAAATGATCGAAATCCTGGCGCAGCTTGTTTGGGAAGAACGGCGTCATGAAGAGTTCCGAGAACGTCACGAACTCGACGTTGCGGTTGGCCGCATCTTCCATCATCGCCACCGCCGCGGGCAGCATCGCCTCCGGGTCTTCCGTCAACACCGGCCCGGTCTGCGCTGCGGCGACGATCAGGTGGTTGCGCATGCTATTCATCTTCAATCGATTCGCGCGCCGGAATCCTTGACGACCCTGGCCCACTTGGTGATCTCGGCCTTCTGAAACGCCGCGAATTCGTCCGGCGTATCGGCGCGCACATCGCAACCAAGCTTGGTCAGGCGTTCGCGCATATCGCTGGTGCGCAGAATTTTTACGATTTCGCCGTTGAGGCGCGCGACAACGTCCGCGCGCGTGCCCGCGGGCGCAAACACGCCGAACCACTGCAGTGCTTCGAATCCCTTCAGCCCGGACTCAGCGACAGTCGGCACCTCCGGCATAACCTGCGAGCGTTGCAGGCTGGTCACGGCCAGGGCCTTGAGCTTCCCGGATTGTATATAAGGCAGAAACGACAGCGCCGTGCCGAACTCGAGCGACACCTGGCCGCCCGCGAGATCGGCGAGCGCCTGCGCGTCGCCCTTGTACGGTACGTGCAGCATCTGCACGCCGGCCTGCGCTTTGAACATCTCGCCGACCAGATGCGAAACGCCGCCGTTGCCGCTCGACGCGAAACTCAGCGCATTCGGTCTGGCCTTGGCCAGCGCAATCAAATCCTTCACCGTTTTTGCGGGCACCGAGGGATGCGCGGACAGCACGATGGTCGCCGTCGCGAGCCCGACCACCGACGCAAAATCCTTCACCGAATCGTACGGCAATTTCGCATACAGGCTTTGCGCGATGGCGTGCGTGCTGCTGGTTCCTATCAGTATCGTATAGCCGTCAGCCGGCGCTTTGGCTGCAAGGTCCGAGCCTATGGTGCCGGCCGCCCCGCCGCGGTTATCCACGATCACCTGCTGGCCCAATGCTTCAGTGAGTTTTTGCGCGACCAGCCGCGCGATGATGTCGGTGGCACCGCCCGCCGGAAACGGCACGATCATGCGGATCGTCTTGGCGGGATAATTCTGCGCCTGCGCAACCGCCGGAATAATCCCGACTGCCGCGCACAAAGCCGCCAATAAAGGAAATCGCATGTGAATGACCCGTTGATGGAAGAGCGGGCAATATACCTGACTGCAGGAGATCTTACATTTTCTGCTAGAGTAGCGGCTAACCCCTACGCTCAAGGAATGCCCGCATGCGACACACTCTTCCATTCGCGGCCGGCCTCGCGTTGCTCGCGCTCGCCCCGCTCAATGCGCCAGCCGCGGATACCGCGTATCCGGCGCGGCCGGTTCGCCTTATCGTCGGCTACCCGCCTGGCGGCAGCACGGATATCGCGGCGCGCCTCATAGGCCAGAGACTCGCGCCGGTGTTTGCACAGACCATCGTCGTTGACAATCGCGCGGGTGCCAGCGGCACGATAGGCGCCGGCATCGTGGTCAAGGCCGAACCCGACGGCCACACTCTGTCATTCGCGGCGTCGCCCGAAGTGGCGATCTACCGTGCACTGATGAAAAGTCCGCCGTACGATTCCCTCAAGGACTTTCAGCCCGTCACGCTGGTCGGGCGCGTGCCCTTCATGCTGGTCGTTCACCCGTCGGTTGCCGCGAACTCGGTGAAGGAGCTCGTCGCTTTTGCAAAGGCGAAACCCGGCGCGCTCAACTTCGCTTCCTTTGGCAACGGGACTTCCAATCATCTGGTCGGCGAGGCGTTCCGCGCGGCCGCCGGCATCAACATCGTGCACATTCCGTACAAGGGCAGCGCGCCGGCGATCACCGATCTGCTCGGCGGACAGGTGCAGATGACGTTCGACACCATGCCGGTCGTTCTGCCGCAGGTGCGCGCCGGCAAACTCAGGGCGCTCGCGGTCGCCACGCCCAAGCGTTCATCGCTCGCACCCGATGTCCCCACCATGGATGAAGCCGGCGTCGCGGGATTTGTCGGCGGCACATGGTTCGGCGTTCTGGCGCCCGCACGCACGCCGTCGCCGGTAGTCGAACGGCTGAACAAGGAAATCGGCGCGATCCTGCGCGCGTCCGACGTGGTGCAGACTTTCACCGACCGCGGTATCGAACCCGTCGGCAACAGCGCCGCCGAATTCCGCGCATTCATCGAATCCGAATCGCGTCGCTGGTTGAAAGTGGCGCAGGACGCGGGCGTCAAGCCCGAGTAACAGGACGAAGATTTGAGCACCATGCGCACGCTACTCACCAATGCGACGCTGATTGATTGCGTCAACCCCCAGCCCGTGGAAAATGCCGCGGTCGCCATCGAAAACGGCCGCATTGCGGAAATTCTGACCGGCGCACGCAAACCAGCGGCCGGCGATGCGACCGTCATCGATCTCAAAGGCGCGTACCTGCTGCCCGGGCTGTGGGATGTGCACATACATCCGGACTATTTGTCGCTCGCCGAGATGCCGCTTGCCGACCAGGTCACGCTGTTCGGCCACCGCCTGATGGCTGCACTCACCGAGTCCGGCATCACCGGCCTGCGCTGCGCGGGCGCGCATCACTTCATGGACGTCGCCTGGAAACGCGCGTTCGATTCCGGACAGTACGTCGGCCCGCGCGTCTATGCGGCCGGCCATTTCCTGACGACAACGGGCGGCCATTTCCTGACCTCAGGCCATGCGCTCGAATGCGACGGGCCGTACGGTTTCGTCAAGGCGATCCGCGAGCAGATAAAAAACGGCGTTGATCATATCAAGCTCAACCTCTCGGGCGGCATCATGGGTCCGGCATGGGATCAGCACCGGCATTCATTCCTGCTCGCGGACGAACTCAAGGCGGCGTTCGATATCTGCCACCTGCGCGAATTCAGGGTCATGGCGCACGCCACCAACCCGGCTGCCGTGAAGAACGCCGTCCGCCTCGGGGCACACAGCATAGAACACGGTTACATAATGGACGACGAGTGCATCGAGCTCATGCTCAAGCACGATACGTGGTACGTGCCCACACTCGCCATCAGCCATCTGACGCCCGAGCAGGTCGATAACGATTGGGAGCGCGCGTGGGTGAAGCAACGCAATATGCCGCATTCGTTCTGCTGCCGTGCGGACGCCGCATCTGACGTGCATGCCGCATGGTTCAGCAAAGCGCTCAAAGCCGGCGTGAAGATGGCGCTGGGCTCGGATATCCGGCCGTTGAAAGATGCGGCGCTCCTTGAAATGGGGCTGTGGGTGAAGGATGGTGCAACGCCATGGCAAACGCTGCTCGCCGCGACCAAACACGCGGCGGCGGTGTGCGGCGTGGCTGATGATCTCGGCACGGTCGAAGTCGGCAAGCTCGCCGACCTGATCGTCGTCGGCGCCAATCCGCTCGCGGACATCAACAACGTGCGCCACCTGCAGCTCGTCTTCAAGGAAGGACGCATCGTTTCCGACAAGCGTAGCTGACCAGCGCCAGCCCGGAACAGTTTGCGTTTCCGGTATAACAGGATCGTCGTAGCCGATATCGAACCGGGGCGACGTCCGCGAACTGTTGGACAGCAATCTTGATGAACACGACCATGGCTCATCATGCCGCAGCCCCGCTCAGCCTTCGCGCAGCATCTGCCGGTACTGATACTTCATCGTCGCCGCGGCGCCGGCGACGATGGCGAAGAACGTCACGATCGAGCCCAGCGCCAGCGTGGAGACGCCGGTAATGCCCTGGCCGATGGTACAGCCGAGCGCCGTGATGCCGCCGAATCCCATCAGGATGCCGCCGAGGATATGATTGCGCAGGTCGTCGGTGGTTGTGAAGCCCTCCCAGCGGAAGGTCTTGCTCACCACCGCGTACGCGAACGAACCCAGCACGACACCCAGCGACGTCATGACGCCGAATGTGATGGTGAGCGACTTGTCGGTCCACAACATCAAGAGTTCAAGCGTATAGGCGAGCGGCGCCACGAACGAAACCGATTCAGCGGCGCGCGTGTTGGTGCCGAAAAAAGTCATTTCGAGCGTGTCCGGGTTTTCGCGGTAACCGAGGTGCGCGGTCACGTACCAGCCGGCGATCACGATCGCGCCGATCACCACGCCGCCGAGCAGGTAATCGAAGCTGGCGCGGAACTCACGGTCCTTCAGCACGAAAACGAGCAGCGCCGCGGCAATCACGGCGGCGCTCACGATCCGCAGCGTTTTGATATCGATGCCGGTGCCCGCCAGCAACGAGGGCAGATCCTGCCCCGCGATGCCCCAAGCCTCGAAATTGACGGCGACCGGCTGCAACACGGACACGCGGAACTGGCCGAACAATCCGCGCAGCGTCATGTACGCGGAAATGCCCAGGAACACGTAGACCACCACCGATTTAAGATTGCCGCCGCCGATGCGAATTAACGTCTTGCTGCCGCACCCCGAGCCGAGCGTCATGCCGACGCCGAACAAAAAACCGCCGACAACGAATGACAACCATGCGAAATTCGGCGCGGTGTAGATGGATTTCGACAGATCGACGAGTCCCGCATGCCACAGCGCATACGATCCAAGGATGGCCACCGCGATTGCCAGCAGCCACATGCGCATGCGGCCCCAGTCGCCCATGTTGACGATGTCGGATACCGCGCCCATCGTGCAGAAGTTGACTTTATTGCCGACGGCGCCAAACACGAGCCCGAGCGCGAATCCGCACCACGCGACAGTTGCGCCCAGATTGGCTGTGGCTTCCATTGCGTTCCTTGAGTTGATCCGTCAGTTCATTCTAACGCGGTCGATTGCCGCCCGCCAGCGCGCGGCCCGGCCTTAGAGTCCGTAACATAATGAAACACGTGTGCGTTTCATTATGTTACGGACTCTTAAGCAGGTAACGCGTCGGGTCGGCGACACCGGCGGACTCGAAGCCCGCTTTGCGCAGGCGGCATGAATCGCATACGCCGCACGCGCGGCCGTCGGCGTCCGCCTGGTAGCACGAGACGGTCAGCGCGTAGTCGACGCCAAGTCCCAAGCCGCGGCGGATGATGTCGGCTTTGGTCAGGCTGATGATGGGCGTGTGCAACGTGAGCGCACGGCCTTCGACCGCGGCCTTGGTGGCGAGATTCGCCATCGCCTCGAACGCGCGCATAAATTCGGGCCGGCAATCCGGATAGCCGGAGTAATCGATTGCGTTCGCGCCGAAGAAAATATGCTGGGCGCCGAGCACTTCGGCCCACGCCAGCGCCAGCGACAACAGGATGCTATTGCGCGCGGGAACGTAGGTGACGGGAATACCGGCGGCAATGCCGTGGGTCGGCACCGCGACAGCCTTGTCGGTCAGCGCCGAACCGCCAAACGCGGCCAGGTCGAGCGTGGTGACGCGATGTTCGCGCGCGCCGAGCACCTGCGCGACTTGCGCCGCGGCGTGCAATTCCGCGCGATGGCGCTGTCCGTAATCGACCGACAAACAATGGCAGTCGTAGCCCGCGTCGCGCGCCATCGCGAGCACCGTCGCCGAATCGAGCCCGCCGGACAGCAATACCACCGCGTCGGTCATGGCGTGCCCGCCTAAACCCGGTTCGCTTTCAGCGCCAGCCAGAACAAGATAGTTAACCCCGGGAAAAACAATTAACCGGTCCGCGCTAGCGGCCGGGCTGCTCGGCCCACAACTGCTTGTGCAGTTGCGTCTGCAGTCGCACCGGCAGTTGGTCGCGCAGTATCCAGTCGGCGAGGCGGGTCGCGGCCAGATCGCGGTACGACGGTGAAAACAGCACCGGGCAAATTGCGGCAAGATCGCGCGCCGCGAGCTCGCGCTTCGCCCACGCGTAATCGGCCTCGTCGCAAATCACGAATTTGATTTCGTCGCGCGCGGTCAGGTGCGCGAGATTGCCCCACAGGTTCTTCGCCGCCTCGCCCGAGCCGGGCGTCTTGATATCGAGTATCTTTGAGACCCGCGCGTCGACCGCGGACACGTCGATCGCGCCGCTCGTTTCGAGCGACACCGAATCGTCGCGGTCGCACAGCGCGGCGAGCAGCGCGTGGCAACTCTTTTGCGCCAGCGGCTCGCCGCCGGTGACCGTCACGTAGCGCGTGCGATATCGCGCGGCGGCATCGAGCACGGCCGCGACGGTCATCACATGGCCGCCGTGAAACGCGTACGCGGTATCGCAATAACCGCAGCGCAGCGGGCAGCCGGTGAGCCGGATAAATACGGTCGGCAGCCCGACGCGGCTCGTTTCACCCTGTAGCGAGTAGAAGATCTCGGTGATGCGAAGGGTCGCAAGAAGGCGTGAGGTGTCAGGCGTGAGGCGATCCGCTACCGCGGTGATGTCGGGTTTCCTCTTCACTCCTCACCCCTTACTCCTCACCTGAGACCTATTGCCTGCCGGCGGCCGGTGCGACCGCTCCCGGCGCATTCAACGCCGCGATGCGGCGCTTGGCTTTTTCCGCGGCCTCGCTGATCGGGAACCGGGCGACGAGTTCTTCCAGCGTTTTCCGGCCGCTGATCGTCTCGCCCATCTCGATCTGCGAACTGGCTATATTGAGCATTGAGTCCGGCACGCTTGGACTGTCGGGATAGGTTTTGAGCAGCACCTGTTGGCTGCCGATCGCCAGCTTGAAGTCGCGCAGATTGAAGTACGAATCGCCGATCCAGTATTGCGCGCGCGGCGCAAGAGTGCTCTTCGGATACTGCTTGATAAAATTCTGGAAGGCAACAATCGCGCCCTGGTA
>JANNPG010000029.1:0-4242 GCA_031399805.1 Betaproteobacteria bacterium
GTACGCGTCCCCCAAGAGGAATTCCTGCGGGGCGTTGCGCAGGCGACCCTCGTGCATGGATACGGGTGCAGGCGGGTTCGCCTGCGCTACCCTCATTTTGAAATGCGCTCCAAGGAGGAGAACAATGACCACGTCACGCGCTATCGTCTGCGTGTTTGCGTTGCTGGGTTTATACGCCCCCCAGGCTTCGGCGCAGCCCGACTATCCGAACAAACCGATACGCATGATCGTCGGTTATACGCCGGGCGGCGGCACCGACCTCGCGGCGCGTTACGTCGCCGGCGCGCTCTCCGACCTGTGGGGCGCAACGGTGCTGGTCGACAACCGCCCGGGCGCGGGCGGCGCGGTCGGCACGGAACTCACGGCGAAAGCGGCGCCCGACGGCTATACCATCATGCTGTGCAACATAGCCACGCATGGAATCACGCCGGCGCGCATCAAGTTGCCCTACGACCACATCAAGGATTTTTCGTTCCTATCGCGGGTGGGCTCGACGCCCAATCTCTTCATGGCGCATCCCGCTCAGGGGTTCAAAAACGTCGGCGACGTGGTGGCATATGCGAAAGCGAACCCCGGCAAGCTCTCCTTCGGCTCGTCCGGCGTCGGCGCCTCGCCGCACCTGTCGATTGAATTGTTGAAGTCAATGACCGGCATCGACATCGTGCACGTGCCGTACAAGGGCGCCGCACCGGCGCTGTCCGACGTGATCGGCGGACAGATGCCGTTGAGCGTGGGCAATCTGCCGGGCGGGCCGCTGACGGCGTTGAAGGCCGGGCGCGTGACCGGCGTCGGCATCACCAGCGCGAAGCGCGCTCCGCGCGCGCCCGAAGTGCCGACTTTTGCGGAAGGCGGCGTGCCGGGCTACGACGTTTCCTCGTGGTACGGCATCTGTGCGCCGGGCGGGCTGCCCAAGGCGGTGCACGCCAAATTGAATGCGGGCCTCGTCAAGGTCTTGAGCTCGCCCGACATGAAGATCCGCATGGAAGACCAGGGCATCGACGTCATGCCGTCGACTTCCGAGGCATTCGTCGCTTTCGTGAGAACGGAAACCGCGAAATGGGCGAAGGTCGTCAAGGACGCCGGGCTCAAAGGCGATTAGCGTGATTGCGGGCGCATGCGGTTGAAGTTGTCTGGACGGCGGCGCCGCGAATTATCGGCCACTTATTGCAATCATTTAAGGCAACCGCGCAACGCCGAGGACGCTGAGGACGCAGGGGAACGCTGAGGAGACCAGGTAAGCGGTTGTTTTTTCCTCCGCGAACCTCCGCGTCCTCTGCGTCCTCAGCGTCCTCAGCGTTAAGAGTTTACGGTATTATTTCTGCCGTCATGTTTAGGCCGGCATAGGAGATGATCGTGAAAAAATGCATTGCCATAGTTGCATTGCTCGGCAGCGCCGTGGCGTTCGCGCAAACCGACGGTTATCCGAACAAACCGGTGCGCCTGGTGTTGCCTTTTCCTCCCGGCGGGAGCGTGGACACCGTCGGGCGCATCGTCGCCGCCAGGCTGTCGCAGGCGCTGGGGCAGCAGGTCATCGTCGACAACCGCAGCGGCGCGTCGGGCAACATCGGGACCGAACTTGTTGCGCGCGCGGCGCCCGATGGCTACACGCTGCTCATCAACACGCTGCCGTTCGTCACCAATGGATTTCTGTACAGCCGCGTGCCGTACGACGTGGTAAATGATTTCGCGCCGATTTCGTTGTTGTCGTCATCCTCGTCCATGCTGGCCGTTCACCCGTCGGTGCCGGCGCATTCGGTGCGCGATTTGCTGCAGCTCGCGAAGTCGCGGCCGGGGGTGCTCAACTACGGCGCCGCGGGTGTCGGCACCAATCCGCATATCGCCGGCGAGTTGTTCAACCTGCTCGGCAAGGTCAACATCGTAGTGGTCCAGTTCAAGGGCGGCGGCCCCTCGCTGATCGCGGCGATCAGCGGCGAGATCGGGGTTTCGCTCTCGGGCGTCGCGGAGACCATGCCCTACGTCGAGGGCAAGCGGCTGCGCGCGCTCGGGGTGACCAGTCTCAAACGTTATCCCGGGATGCCGGATCTGCCGACCATCGCGGAAACCCTGCCCGGCTACGAATTCGTGACCTGGCATGCGCTGCTCGCTCCCAAAGGCACGCCGCGGGCGACGGTCGTGTTGCTCAACGAGAAGGTCAGGCAGGTGATGCGCGCGCCCGAGTTTTCCCGCCAGTTCGAGCAAAGGGGTTTCGACGTCATCGCCAGTTCCCCGGAGGAATTGGCGAGCCACCTGAAGAGCGAGCTTGGCAAATGGGGCAAGGTCATCAAGGACAGAGGCATGCGCGCCGATTGACGGCGCGCGTTATCCGATCCCGCGGCGCGCGCATTTACGGGTTGGTGGTTTGTGCGCGATAATTCATCCGATGATTTTTCCGCGTGACCTTCTCGCACACCGCGGCCGGCGGCTATTGGCAGGATGGCCGGCATCGTGACTTCAACGGCGACCATCGAAGACGTACGCACTTGGGTCGAGTCGGCCAGGCGCGTGGTGGTGCTGACGGGAGCGGGCATTTCGACCGATTCTGGCATCCCGGACTTTCGCGGGCCCAACGGCGTGTGGACGCGCGACCCGCAAGCGGAAAAACTCTCCGACATCCATTACTACACGGCGGACCCGGAAATCCGCAAACTCTCGTGGCAATCGCGCCTCACGCATCCGGCGTGGACGGCGAAGCCCAATGCGGGCCACCTCGCGCTGGTGCAGCTCGAACGCCGCGGCAACCTGCACGCGCTCATTACGCAGAACATCGACGGCCTGCATCTCAGAGCCGGCAACTCGCGCGAACGGGTACTCGAAGTCCACGGCAATCTGCATCAGGCGGTCTGTCTCTCGTGTGGATGGAAGGGGCCGATGCAGGCGGTGCTCGAGCGCGTGCGCGCGGGCGAGGAAGATCCGCCGTGCGAGACCTGCGACGGCATACTGAAAAGCGACACGATATCCTTCGGCCAATCGTTGATCCCCGAAGTGATAGACCGCGCGATGCAGGCGGCGGAAGAAACCGATCTCCTGTTCGCCATCGGTACCAGCCTCAGGGTATTTCCGGTCGCGAACGCGGTGCTTATCGCGCAGTCTGCCGGCGCGCGCATCGTGATTATGAACGCCGAGCCGACGCAGTTCGACGACATCGCCGACGCGCGATTCACGGGCCTGATCGGCGACGACCTGCCGCGTATTTGTGGACGGTTTGATGCGGCGTGAGGGAGGATTTAGCCATGTTATCTACACAGGTTATCTTGTTGCAATTGGGGTGGCGCCAGGTTTGGTTCATGAATTGCTAAATAACCAAGGCCATCCAAATTACATTGCACCGGACATGCCAGGAATTGCGATTACCGTTGACGTGGCTGACGCTTTGGAAGCTGCCAATCGGGCCAATTCAATTCCCAGAAAATAGGGACGTAGCCCGATCTCCTGACCACGTGTGCCCGTAAGCGCGCAATCGGCGGCGACGGTATAATTGCAACTATGGACAAAGTCAGCCACCGCGGAAAACTGGTAACTCGCGTGATCCGCGCCGGCGAAAGCGCGCCCGCGAGGTGGGCCGAGGACATCTCAACGCCTGAATCAAGAATGGAGGCGGTTTGGGATCTCACGTTGATGTGTCTGGCGTGGCGCCGGGAGCCCATGAGTGAACTCCGACTTCAGAGATCTGTTGTCCGCATTCAACGCTCACGGCGTTGAGTTCCTGGTGGTTGGCGCCTTTGCGCTGGCCGCGCACGGGCGCATACGCGCCACGGGAGACATCGATGTATGGGTGCGGCCCTCGGCGGAAAACGCGGCGCGCGTTCTGAAGGCATTGGCGGCTTTTGGTGCGCCGCTTCACGATTTGACCGCGACAGACTTGAGCCGGCCTGGATTGGTGTTCCAGATCGGCGTTGCCCCATTGCGGATAGACATTCTGACTGGAATTGACGGAGTAGAATTCCCCGAAGCATGGTCTTCGCGCATCGACACGAAAATTGCCGATCAACCGGTCGGTGTTCTGTCGGTCGAACACTTGATACGCAACAAACGAGCCGCGGGCCGCGCCCAGGATCTGGCGGATCTCGAATGGCTGGAGAACCCTGACAAACGTGATTCGTGACGGGCGGCTTTTTTCCGTCTCGGCGCGTCGCGGCAATACGTAGAGAGAGGTGCAGTCGTCATGTCGTTTTCACTCACGCTAAGCCACGTCGGCATCTTCGTGACCGACATCAAACGCATGGTGGATTTCTACACGCGCTT
>JANNPG010000057.1:0-11135 GCA_031399805.1 Betaproteobacteria bacterium
CTCGCATAAACAGTTCCGGCATGTCGATGGCAGGTGCACGACCGTCCCATTCCACGTCGGACGCGATCTCTCTCCCATCCTGCTGCGCCAGATCGCCAAAGATATCGGCATGAACGTGCAGGATTTTCTGCGTCACCGTTAGCTTCGCCACTTCTCTCATGATCTCGGCTCCCGCGAGGCAGAAACATCCGCACCTAGCCGCACAATCTCATCAACTCGCAGTCCCTTCGGCAACTGGTGCGCAATGAACAACATCGACACCTTCCCCTTGAGTTGATTCACCGTCCTCGCAAAACTCTCGGCAGTCGCTTCATCGAGACTGCTCGTCGCTTCATCGAAAATTAGGATCTTCGGCCGCTTGAGCAGTGCGCGCGCGATCGCGATGCGCTGTTTTTGCCCGCCTGACAGGCCCGCGCCGTGCTCGCCTATTCTGGTTTGGTAGCCTTCAGGCAGCTTTTCGATGGTTTCGTGGATTTCGGATAATTTGCACGCCTGTATTACCTGTTCAAACGTCGCGTGCGGGAAGGCCAGCACGAGGTTTTCGTAAATGGTGCCGCTGAACAGCATCGTCTCCTGCGGTACCACACCGTAATGCTGGCGCAGTTCGTTTGCAGAAAAATGACGTATATCGCGGCCATCGATCAGGATCGCGCCGTCGTCCGGCTGATAGAAACCCTGCAAGAGTTTGGCAAGCGTGCTTTTGCCGCAACCGGAAGGCCCCATCAGGGCGATGCACTGCCCGGGTTGTAACTTCAGATTGAGGTCGCGATAGAGATACGGCAGGTTCTCTGCATAACGGAAGCTCAAGCCGCGGACTTCGATTGCACCTTTGCCTCCCGCCTCGCGCGACGGGGTCACCGAATAGGGCTCGGCCGGCGCGTTCATAACGTCACCCAAGCGCTTGACCGCGATGTTGGCTTGCTGAAACTCCTGCCACAGCCCGACCATGCGCAGCAACGGGCTGGATAAGCGGCTTGCGAACATCTGGAATGCGACCAGCATGCCGATGGTCATGTCAGCGTTGTTCATGACCAGCCATGCGCCCACGCACAGTATGGCCAGCGTCTGCAATTGCTCGAGCATGTTGGCGACGACGTTGAAGGTATTCGAGAGCTGGCGCGTGCCGAAGCCGGCCTTCAGATAAGCTGCGAGGTATTCGCCGAACCGCGCATTGAGCTGCGGCTCCATCTGCAGCGACTTGACCGTCTCCATGCCTGACACGTATTCGGTCAGGAACGCCTGGTTGCGGGCGCCAAGCAGAAACTGCTGGTTCAGGCGCTCGCGCAATAGCGGCGTTATCAAAAGACTCAGGCCGATCATGACCACCAGCAAAGCCAGCGAAATTGAGGTCAGCACCAGGCTGTAATAAATCATGATGCCGAGGAAAATGAACAGGAATGGAACGTCCAGACACAGTGTTACCGCCGCGCCACTGATGAATTCGCGAATGGTTTCCACGCCGTACACGCGCGCGATCAGCACACCCGTCGGGCGGTGATCGAAGTAGCGTGGCGGCAGCTTGAACATATGCTCGAACACCTGCTTGCCGAGCACGGCGTCGATGCGGTTGCCGGTATGCAGCACGAGGTACTGCCTGACCCACGTCATCACGCCCGAGAACACCATGAACACAAACATCCCGACAGCGATGACCCACAGCGTGCTTACCGTGTGGTGCACGATGACCTTGTCGATGACGATCTGGGTGAATATCGGCGTGGCGAGCGCCATTAACTGGATGGCCAGCGACGCCAGCAGAACGTCGCGCCAGATCGGCTTGTGCTTGAGCAGCTCAGGGATAAACCACTTGAAACCGAATTCAGGGGATTCTTTCAGCGCCGGATCGGATTGGTCGAGCGACTTCTCGCCCGCCATGAACAGCACCACCTGCCCTGCGTAATCGACTGCGAAATCCTTGAGCGCGATTTCGAACGGGTTCTCGCTTTTTTCGTCGAACAACAGGATCTTGGTGTCACTCGCTTTCAGGACGAGCACGAGACGATGAGGTTGCGGCGGCGCAATTCCCTCACCCTCTCCTTGCGAAGGAGAGGGAATTATTGAATCATTTGCGGCGGGACCAGGATGCGTAGTCGAAGCCGGATTTAACACTGCCAGGCACGGCAGCGGCAGGTTCGCGAGATCGGCTGCTGAAGCCTGCCTGATGCCGGCCTTAAGCCCGAGCGATTGGGCGGCCTGCTGAATCGAAGCGAGACCGTATGGCGGAGAAAGCTGCTGGAGTACGAGTTTGGATGCGAATGGAATGCGCTGCAAATGGCACATCCCCTGGAGTCCCCAGACGAATGTGTCGGTCGCGAATAGCCATTTGCTATCCAAACGCGTCCCCTTTACGTCACGCCGTAAGCTATTGTTCTTGACTGCTGCTTCAAAGTCTTGCGGGCCGGGAAAATCAGAGCAAAGGCAATGGCCTTCAACTCTCTGCAACCTGTAAAGGGATTAAAGCCAACTAAGACACGAATAGCAAATCCATCAAAACGATAGATTTTATATTTTAAGTTTTACAAACAATACCTTACAGACTATGACTTTTGGCCTAGGCCAAAATTTATTTTTAGAAAGTCGGGTAACTTGTTTCTATGTAGTCGCCATCTCCCTCGACGGGTCCATCCGCATGTCCTCACTGCCTGATCATCCCCTGCCGCTCTATAAATTCGACAATCTGATCCAGCCCCACGTTGGTTTTCAGATTGCTGAATACAAACGGCCGCTCGCCGCGCATTTTTTTTGCATCGCGGCCCATCACTTCGAGCGAGGCGCCGACCCGAAAATCCTCATCCTCGACGATCCGACCGAAGGAATACATACTTCGATCATCAAGGAAATATGCAAATTCATTTCCACGCTCACCCAAAGCGGCGAGATGGCCATTTTACTGGTCGAGCAATACTATGACTTCGCCAAATCGCTCGCCGACCATTACGTCGTGATGTCGCGCGGGGAAATTATCAAACAGGGCCTGGGCAGGAATATGGACAGCGAAAACGTGCGCGCCTGCCTCGCTTTGTAGGTAGCGTCCGTTTCAAAATGAAATACCCCTTCGGAGCGTAGCGCAGGCGACTCGCCTGCTCCGTAAACAAATGCAGGCGGGTCGCCTGCGCTACCTTTATTTTGAAATGCGCTCTTAGTATCAGGCCGCGGCGAGGCCGATGAACAAACGCTGCTTTAATCTCTTCAAGTCGTCGCGCAGTTCCGCCGCGCGCTCGAATTCGAGGTTTCTGGCGGCATCCAGCATCGCTTTCTCGACGCGCTTGATCTCGCGCGTAAGTTCCTTCTCGCTCATCGCCTGGTAGAGCGCCTCGCTCTGCGCGGCCTTGCGCTGCTCCTGCGCTTCCTGCGCGTCATAGACGCCGTCGATCATGTCGCGCACGGTTTTGATGATGCCTTGCGGCGTAATGCCCATTTTCTTGTTGTGCGCGATCTGCTTGTTTCGCCGGCGTTCGGTTTCGCCGATCGCGCGTGTCATCGAATTGGTGACGCGGTCGGCGTAAAGGATGGCCCTGCCGTTGATATGCCGCGCGGCGCGACCGATGGTCTGGATCAGCGAGCGTTCGGAGCGCAGGAAACCCTCCTTGTCGGCATCCAGTATCGCCACCAGCGATACCTCGGGCATGTCGAGTCCTTCGCGCAAGAGGTTGATGCCGACCAGCACGTCGAATTCTCCGAGGCGCAGGTCGCGAATGATTTCGACGCGTTCGACGGTATCGATATCCGAATGCAGGTAACGCACTTTCACGCCGTGCTCGGCCAGATAATCCGTCAGGTCCTCGGCCATGCGTTTCGTAAGCGTCGTCACCAGCACGCGTTCGTTGACCTTTACGCGTTCGCTGATTTGCGACAAGAGGTCATCGACCTGGGTCATCGCCGGACGCACTTCGATCTGCGGATCGACGAGCCCGGTCGGCCGCACGACCTGCTCGACAACCTGCGCCTGGTGCGTGCGCTCGTATTCGGACGGCGTCGCCGAGACGAATACGGTGCGCTTCATCAGAAGTTCGAATTCGTCGAACCGCAGCGGCCGGTTGTCGAGCGCCGACGGCAGGCGAAAGCCGTAATTGACGAGGTTCTCCTTGCGCGCGCGGTCGCCCTTGTACATGCCGCCGATCTGCGGAATGGTGACGTGGCTTTCGTCGATGAACATCAGGGAGTCGGAGGGCAAGTAGTCGATCAGCGTCGGCGGCGGCTCCCCCGCCTTGCGCCCGGAGAGGTGGCGCGAGTAATTCTCGATGCCTTTGCAAAAGCCCATCTCGTTCATCATTTCGAGATCGAAGCGCGTGCGCTGTTCGATGCGCTGGCATTCGACGAGCCGGTTTTCGTGCTGGAAAAACTCGATGCGCTCGCGCAATTCGTCCTTGATCGCCTCGATCGCGCGCAGCGTGGTCGCGCGCGGCGTCACGTAGTGGCTCGACGGATACACGGTAAAGCGCGAGACGCGCTGCAGAATATGCCCGGTCAGCGGATCGAACACCGACAAGGTCTCGACTTCGTCGTCGAACAGGCTGACGCGGATCGCGGTTTCCGAGCTTTCCGCGGGGAAAATGTCGAGCACGTCGCCGCGCACGCGAAACGTGCCGCGCTTGAATTCGACGTCGTTGCGCTCGTACTGCATTTCCGTGAGCCGCTTGATCGCCTCGCGTTGGGTGATTTTTTCCTTCTCGCGCAAATGAAGGATCATGTTGTGATAATCGGACGGGTCGCCGATACCGTAGATCGCCGACACTGTCGCGACGATGATCGTATCGCGCCGCTCGAGCAGCGCCTTGGTTGCCGACAGGCGCATTTGCTCGATGTGCTCGTTGATGCTCGAATCCTTCTCGATGAACAGATCGCGCGACGGCACATAGGCCTCCGGCTGGTAGTAATCGTAGTACGACACGAAATACTCGACTGCATTCTCCGGGAAGAACTCGCGCATTTCCGAGTACAGTTGCGCGGCGAGTGTTTTGTTGGGCGCCATGATGATAGCCGGGCACGCCATGCGCGCGATGACGTTCGCCATCGTGTACGTTTTACCCGAACCGGTCACGCCGAGCAGCGTCTGGTAGGCGAGCCCGTTCTGAATACCTTCCGTCAGCGCCGCGATAGCTTCCGGCTGGTCGCCGGCGGGCTCGAACGTCTGATGCAGCCGGTAGAGGCTGCCGGGAAAAGTGATGATCTGGGAAGCCGGCCCGGCGGCGGCTTCGGTCTTCAACACGGTTACGGACATAGAGGAAGGTATTCGGCGCTAAACCGTGTATTGTCCCACGCCGCACTGACTACCTGCCACGTTAAATGGTGTCCGGCTACAAGGAAACCTGCCAAGCAGGTAAAATATCCGCTTGTGATGGCTGCGGCCGGCGAATATATCCCTTAACCCGATACCTTTAACCATGAATGCACCCCTGCTTGCCGCCGTCGAAATGGCGCCCCGCGACCCCATCCTGGGCGTCACCGAAGCATTTGTCGCGGACACCAATCCCGCCAAGGTCAATCTTGGCGTCGGCGTCTATTGTGACGACAACGGCAAGGTGCCGATACTCGATTGCGTGCGCCGCGCCGAGCAAAAACTTGCCGCCGCCGCGGCACCGCACAGCTACCTGCCGATTGACGGCCTGCAAGCCTATGACCGCGCCGTCCAGGCCGAACTGTTCGGCGCCGAAAGTGAAACGGTACGCTCGGGCCGCGCGGTGACCGTGCAGGCGCTGGGCGGGACCGGCGGACTTAAAGTCGGTGCGGACCTGTTGCGCCGGATCGACCCCGGAGCCGAGGTCTGGATCAGCGACCCGAGCTGGGAAAACCATCGCGCGTTGTTCGAATACGCGGGCTTCACGGTCAACAACTACCCCTATTACGACGCCGCCACGCACGGGGTCAACTTCGAGGCCATGCTGGCGGCGCTGCAGAAGCTGCCCGCCGGCGACATCGTCGTGCTTCACGCGTGTTGTCACAACCCGACCGGCGCCGATTTGTCGCCGGCGCAATGGGAGCGCGTGATAGAAGTGGTCAATGCGCGCGGCCTCGTGCCCTTCCTCGATATTGCCTATCAAGGCTTCGCCGAAAGCCTCGATGCCGATGCGGCGGCGGTGCGCCGCTTCGCGCAGGCCTGCCCGATCACGGTGGTTGCGAGTTCGTTTTCGAAGTCGCTCTCGCTGTACGGGGAACGGGTGGGCGCGCTCAGCATCGCGACCGGCAGCGCCGACGAGGCGGCGCGCGTATTGAGCCAGGTGAAGCGCGTGATCCGCACCAACTATTCGAATCCGCCGCTGTTCGGCGGGCAGACGGTTGCAACGGTGCTCACGACCCCGGAATTGCGCAAGCAGTGGGATGTCGAGCTCGGTCAGATGCGCGATCGCATCAAGCTGATGCGCCGGCAGTTGGTGGAGAAAATACGCGCCATCCGCGCGGATTTCGACTTCAGTTTCATCATGGAACAGCGCGGCATGTTTTCGTATTCCGGACTGACGAAAGAACAAGTGCTGCGGCTGCGCTCCGAATATTCGATCTACGCGATTGAAAGCGGCCGTATCTGCGTAGCGGCGCTGAACTCGAAAAACATCGACTACGTGGCCAAGGCGGTCGCCAAGGTGCTGGTGCGGGCCTAAGAGCGCCTAACATGATGAAACGCGCGATGCGCTGTCACGATTTTGGCTCAGGGCTAGAAGAAAGGCCTGCGGCTTAGTCATTCTAAGCAAGGGACTTTCGACAACGCCATGGGCCAAAACTCGTGCCAGCCCGAAGGGTTGCAGCCAGAATCGGCGCTGGCCGCGTTGCTCGTCTTGGCAATAGAACGACTATTGCCTTCACCGGGCGCCTTGCCATCACCAATTCTGGCTGCAACGCACACGTGTTTCATCATGTTAGGCACTCTATACAAAATCGATCAGCGGCTTGCCGGTCATTTCCGGCGGTTGCGGCAGACCCATCATTTTGAGCAGCGTGGGCGCGACGTCCTGCAGCGCGCCGCCGTCAGCGGCGCGCGCTTTGCGCCCGACGTACAAGAGCGGCACGACGTTCAACGTATGCGCGGTATGCGCCTGCTGTGTTGTTTCATCGCGCATCATTTCGGCGTTGCCGTGGTCGGCGGTAATCAGCACTTCGCCGCCGGCGTCGCGCATGGCCTTGATCACGCGGCCGAGACATTCGTCGAGCACCTCGATGGCGCGCGTGGCGGCGGCAAGATTGCCGGTATGGCCGACCATGTCGCCATTGGCGTAGTTGCACACGATCGCGTCGTAGCGGCGGCTTTGAATCGCCGCGACCAGCTTGTCAGTGACTTCGAACGCGCTCATCGCGGGCTGCAAATCGTAAGTCGCGACTTTGGGCGAGGGCACGAGCACGCGCTCCTCGCCCGCATAGGGCGTTTCAACGCCGCCGTTGAAAAAATAGGTCACATGCGCGTACTTTTCGGTTTCGGCGATGCGCAATTGTCTGAGCCCCCGCGTGGAGAGATACTCACCGAATCCGTTCGCGATGCTCTGCGGCAGATACGCGGCCGGCAATTTGAAATCCTCGCCATAGCTCGTGAGCGTGCAGTAATAGCCGAGCTTGGGCACATAGGCGCGCGGGAATCCGCTGAAGCCGGGATCGGTCAGCGCGCGCGTCATCTGCCGTGCGCGGTCGGCGCGGAAATTCATGAATACACAGGCATCGCCTTCGTTCATGCGCACGCGCGCGGCGCCGGCCGGCATGATCGCGGTCGGCTGCACGAACTCGTCGTTCTCGCCGCGCGCGTACGCCAGGGTGAGCGCGCTCAGGGCATCGGGCGCCTGGTACGCGGCTGCGCCCTGCGTGATGAGGTCGTACGCAACTTGCACGCGCTCCCAGCGCTGATCGCGATCCATCGCGTAATAACGGCCGACGAGAGTAGCGATGCGTCCCGCACCCAGCAGTGCGCATTTATCGCGCATGAACTCGAGCGACGCGCGCGCGCTTTGCGGCGGCGTATCGCGGCCGTCGAGAAAGGCGTGCATGCGGATATCCGTGAGCCCGGCGCGCGCCGCCATTTCGAGCAGGGCGGCGATCTGCATTTCGTGACTGTGCACGCCGCCCGGCGACAACAGGCCCAGAATGTGCAGCGCGGATTTGTTGGCGAGTGCGGTGTCGATGGCTTGTTTCAGGACCGGGTTGTGAAAAAACTCGCCGCTCGCAATCGCCGCTTCGATGCGCGTGTAATCCTGGTAGATGACGCGTCCGGCGCCGATGTTGAGATGGCCGACTTCCGAATTCCCCATCTGTGCGGCGGGCAGGCCCACCCATTTCTCCGACGCGTCTATGGTGGTGTGCGCACAGGTGTTCCAGAAGAAATTCCAGTGCGGTTTTCGCGCCTGGCAGATCGCATTGTCGGTGCATTCCTCGCGATAGCCGAAACCGTCGAGTATGACCAGCAGAACCGGGGTTACATTCATGATTTCTAATACTTTCTGCGCTCGTATATAATGCCGCAACATTTTATTCCATTTTGCCGTCAAACGCGCCCGGCGCGCGCGGTGCCGGAACGGCAGTCCGCCGGTTTGATTTGACTCGACGTTGCAGGGAACCCCTTTGGATACTTCGTTTTTGGTGTTTTTGCAGAAAAGCCCGTGGAACATGATGTTGTTCGGCGCCGCGGTGGTGACCGGCGGCATGTTGATCTGGCCGCTCGTCAATCGCCTGTTCGCGGGAAGCGCGGGACAAGTCGGCGCGCTCGAGGCGGTGCAATTGATGAATCGGCGCGACGCGGTGGTGCTGGACGTGCGCGCTGCGGCTGATTTTGCCGCCGGCCATATACCGGACGCGCGCAATATTCCGTTCGCGCAATTGGGCGAGCGGCTGCGCGAGCTCGAGAAATTCAAGTCGCGGCCGATCATCGTCAGCGGCGACTCGGGAACCCATTCGGCGAAAGCCTGCGGGGCGCTGCAGAAAACCGGTTTCAACGAGGTGTTCTCCCTGCGCGGCGGCCTGCGCGGCTGGGTGGAGGCGAGCCTGCCGGTGGCGAAATAAACTACCCTATGGCCGCAGTGAAAATGTACAGCACGGGCGGCTGCCCTTATTGCCAGATGGCGGAGCGTCTGCTGGTGTCGAAAGGGGTGGCCGCGATCGAAAAAATCCGCGTCGATCTCGAGCCGGCGAAACGCGCCGAAATGATGAAGCGCACCGGCCTGCGCACGGTGCCCCAGATCTACATCGGTGACACCCATGTCGGTGGTTACGACGAACTTGCCGCTCTCGATCGGGCCGGCAAACTCGACGAATTGTTGCACGCCTGATCCTTCAATCAACGTCGTCAGGACCCATCATGAGTGAATCCCCGCAGCCGACATTTGCGATCGAAAAGGTCTATCTCAAGGACTTGTCGGTCGAAGTGCCGAATGCCCCGGAAGTTTTTACGGAACGCGATGCGCCGACCATGGAAGTCAAAATCAACAGCGGCGCGCGGTCGCTGCCCGACGATCACTACGAAGTCGTGCTGACGGTGACCATCACGGCGCGCATCAAGGACAAGACGGTGTTTCTGGTCGAGGCGGCGCAGGCCGGCGTATTCCAGATTCGCAACGTGCCGCAGCAGGACATCGCTCCGCTGCTCGGCATCGCCTGCCCGAACACGTTGTTTCCCTATGTGCGCGAGACCATTTCGACAGTCACGGCGCGCGCGGGTTTTCAGCCGGTGATACTCGCGCCGATGAGCTTCGAGGGCATCTATCAGCAGCAGATGCAGCAACTTCAGCAGCAGCAAGGGTCGAAGCCGAACTAGCCGCCATCTCGAAACAAGATGAAACCGCCGATTGAGACAGGTGCTGGATACTGATGAGCATGGGCATGCGACAGTGGGCTTGCGGCGCTGCCATGCTGACGGCGTTGTCGGCGGCGGCCGGCGCCGCGGATTTCCGCTCCGTCGCCGACAATGCCGCCGTGCTCTATGACGCACCGTCAGCCAAGGCCCGGAAGCTGTACATACTCGGGCGCAACTACCCGGTCGAAGTGGTGGTGGCGCTCGAAGGCTGGACCAAGGTACGCGATGCGGGTGGCGAATTGGCGTGGATCGAGACCAAAAATCTGAGCGAACGCCGCAGCGTGATAGTCAAGGCGAAGCTGGCGGACGTGCGCCAGGCCGCGGACGACAGGGCAGCGCTCGTGTTCCAGGCCGAGCAGAACGTGCTGCTCGACCTGGTGGGGCTGACCGGCACCGGCTGGGCGCAGGTCGCGCATCGCGATGGACAAAGCGGCTATATCAGGCTCAATCTGGTCTGGGGCTTATGAAGCTCGCGGTGCTTGGCGCCGGCGCGTGGGGCACTGCGATCAGCATCAGCCTCGCGCCGCGCCATGCAGTCGCGTTGTGGGCGCGTGACGCCGGGCAGGCACGCGACATCGCGGCGACGCGCGTCAATCAGAACTATCTTCCCGGACTGCGAATTCCCGATACGGTGGCGGTTACCGCGGACTTCGCGGCCGCGCTTGCCGGTTGCGATCTGATTCTGGTCGCCACCACGACGGCCGGCTTGCGCGCCGTACTCGGACAGATCGCCGCTGCGCGCAATGCGACGCCGCTGCTGTGGCTATGCAAGGGATTCGACTCCGAGTCCGCGCAATTGCCGCACCAGGTTGCCGCGGCCGAACTGCCCGCGACACAGGCGCGCGGCGTGTTGTCGGGACCCAGCTTCGCGCAGGAGGTCGCGCGCGGCTTGCCGACTGCGCTGACGCTCGCTTCCGCGGACGCCGCGTTCGCGCAAACGCGCGCGCGCGAACTGCATCATGACCGCCTCAGAATTTATTCGGCCGACGACGTTGCGGGCGTCGAAGTCGCCGGCGCGGTGAAGAACGTGATGGCGATCGCAGCCGGCATCAGCGACGGCCTCGGCCTGGGTTACAACGCGCGCGCGGCGTTGATCACGCGCGGCCTCGCGGAGGTCACCCGCCTCGGGCTGAAGCTCGGCGGCCGCCTCGAGACCTTCATGGGGCTCGCCGGTGTCGGGGATCTCACGCTCACCTGCACGGGCGATCTGTCGCGCAATCGCACCGTTGGCCTCAAGCTCGCGCAGGGTGTTGCGCTCGACCGCGTGTTAAGCGAACTCGGCCACGTCGCCGAAGGCGTTTACACGGCGCGGGTCGTCGACCGGCTGGCGCGCGAACTCGCGATCGAGATGCCGATTACGCGCGCCGTGTGC
>JANNPG010000095.1:0-3220 GCA_031399805.1 Betaproteobacteria bacterium
CCACACGCTGGCGCGCGATACGCCGAGCATGCGCGCCATCGCCTCGCCGGAACGGAATTCACCGTCGGCGAGCATGCGCAACGTCTGGAAGGTCAACGCATTCATCGGGGCGTATAGAATAGTCGAAAAATCCGGTCTGGAGAAATCCCCGCATCGCCAACCTGCGGAGCGCTTGCGCATTCGTCGTATAGAATAGAGACACATTCGACGCGGAGAAGACTCGTGGCACAGCGCGATCCCGATCTGAAAATCACGGCCATACACGCCTACCCGACTTCGTTCCCGGTAAAACCCGCGGACAGCATCAGCCTCGGCGTCGGCCGCGTCGTCAAGCGCGACGCGGTCATCGTCAAAGTCACCACGGCGGGCGGCGTTATCGGCTATGGCGAATCGCATCATGGCCGCGCGCCGGGCACGGTCGCGCATCTCGTCAACACGACGCTCAGGCAGCTCGTGCTCGGCATGAACGCCGCGGACATCGTCGGCGTCTGGAAAAAAATCTATGACAAGCAGCTTGCCAGCCACGGCATGGGTGCGGGCACCTGCCTCGCGATGAGCGGCATCGACCAGGCGCTGTGGGACATCCGCGGCAAGGCCGTCGGCTGGCCGTTGTACAAACTACTCGGCGGTAGCGCCAGGCCCATACCGGCCTACGCAGGCGGCGTGTCGCTTGGGTATCAGGATCCCAAAGCGCTGGTCGCCGAGGCGCGGCCGCATCTCGAAGCCGGGTATAAAGCGTTAAAGCTGCGCGTGGGCGACACACCGAAGCGCGATATCGAGCGCATTACCGCGGTGCGCAAAGCGTTCGGCGACGAGCTCGTGATCCTCACCGATGCCAACATCGGCTACAGCGTCGAGGACGCGCGCGCGGCGATGCCGGCGATGGAAGAACTCAACGTCGGCTGGCTGGAAGAACCGTTTCCGCCGCACGATCACCGCAGCTACGAGCTCGCATCAACCTTCAGCAGCGTGCCGCTCGCCGCCGGCGAGAACCATTACACGCGCTACGAATTCAACCGCGTGATCGAGGACGGCGCGATCACCATACTGCAGCCCGATCTGTCGAAAACCGGCGGCATCACCGAAGCGCTGCGCATCGCGGCGATGGCGTCCGCCTACAAACTCAGAATCAACCCGCACACCTCGATGACCGGCATCAACATGGCGGCGTCGATTCATTTTCTCGCGGCGATCGACAACGGCGGGTATTTCGAAGGCGATGTGTCCCGCAACAACCATTTCCGCGATACGCTGACCTCCACGCCGTATGTCGTCAATAAGGATGGTTGTGTATTACCGCTGGAAAAACCCGGTATCGGCGTCGAAGTCGACGAAGATTTTATCGCCAGGCATCCGGTCATCGAAGGGCCGAGTTACGTGTAAAGTGTGCGAAAATCGCGCAATCGCGCAGCCGAGACCCGGATACCGACAAGATATTTAGGGTGTGGAATTCCACGAAGTGAGGAGATGCCATGCGAAACATAATGCGCTCGTTGTTCGTCTGTACCGCGCTCGTCGCCTGCGGCGCGGCGCAAGCCCAGAACTACCCGGTGAGACCCGTGCGCGTCCTGGTTCCGTATACTCCGGGCGGCATCACTGACCTCGTCACGCGCATCACCGCGCTGGAACTGGCGAAAAGTCTCGGCCAGACGTTCGTCGTCGACAACCGCCCCGGCGCGAATTCCATCCTCGCCGTCGAACTGGTGTCCAAAGCGGCACCCGACGGTTACACGCTCGGCACGGTGATAGCCGCGCACGCGGCGAACCAGACGTTGTATGCAAAATTGCCGTACGACTCGGTCAAAAGCTTCGAACACGTTTCGCTGCTCGCCACCGCACCCCTGATCGTATGCGCGACCAACTCGCTACCCGCGTCGTCAGCGAAAGATCTGGTGGACCTGGCGAAAGCGAAACCGGGACAGCTCACGTTCGCTTCCAGCGGTATCGGGGCCGCCGCTCACCTGACGACCGAACTCCTGATGTCGGTGACAGGAATCAAGATGCTGCACGTCCCGTACAAGGGCACCGCGCCCGCGTTGCAGGATCTGATCGGCGGCCAGATCAACGTCATGCTCGATGTGCCCTCGTCCATGCTGCCGCACGTGCGCGCCGGCAAGATCAAGCGCTCGGCATGGCGAGCGAAAAACGCGTCGCCGTTGCGCCCGAGATTCCGACGCTGATCGAATCCGGTGTGCAGGTCGTCGGCGGCACTTGGGTCGGCCTGCTCGCGCCCGCCAGCACGCCCAGGCCGGTCGTCGAGAAACTCGCGCGCGAAGCCGCCGCCGCCATGCGCCGGCCCGAGATCAGGGAACGCTTTCTCCAACTCGGCATCGAGCCGGTCGGCAGTAATTCCGCCGAGTTCACGAAGTTTCTGAAAGACGAAGTTGCGAAATGGGCGAAGGTGATCAAGGACGCCAATGTCAAGATCGATAATTGAAATGGTGCGGTCCATGAAGCCTGCGCGCCGCAGCTCGCGACTGGCGCTGGTCGCCGCGGCATTGCTGGCTGCGACGAATGCTTTTGCGCAAACTTATCCGGCGAAACCGATCCGCATCATCGTGCCTTTCCCGCCCGGCGCGTTCAACGACACGCTGGGGCGCACCATCGCGCAGAAGTTCAGCGACGGCGGAATTGGCCAGGCGGTGGTCGACAATCGCCCGGGCGCCGGCAGCACGCTTGGCGCCGATCTCGCCGCAAAATCCCCTCCCGATGGATACACGCTGCTCATCGTCGCGGTACCGTTCGCCGTCAACGCAACGCTCTACACCCGGCTGCCGTACAACACCGAGCGCGATTTCGCGCCCATTGTCTTTGCCGGCTCGACGCCGAACATGCTGGTCGTCCACCCGTCGATGCCGGTGAAGTCGGTGCAGGAACTCATCGCGCTCGCGAAAGCCAAACCCGGACAACTCAACTACGCATCGACCGGCGCCGGCAGCTCGAACCACATGTCGATGGAACTCTTCAAGATGATGACGAAAACCGACATCTTGCACGTGCCGTATAAAGGCAGCGCGCCGGCGCTCATCGACCTGATGGGCGGGCACGTCATGATGATTTTCGACAACACGCCTAACGTGCTGCCCCACGTCAAGGCCGGGAAAATGCGCGGAATCGCCGTCACCAGCCTGAAGCGTTCCGCGCTCGCGCCGGAAATGGCGACCGTGGATGAGTCCGGCGTGCCGGGTTTCGAAGTGTTGGTGTGGTTCGGTGTCGTCGG
>JANNPG010000188.1:0-2852 GCA_031399805.1 Betaproteobacteria bacterium
CCGAAGATCGCCAGCGGCACCATCACCACCGCGAGGGTCGCCATGATGCCGGCCGGGATGGCGAGCTTGCGTTCTGCGAACCAGTGCGTCAGCGCGAGGGCAAGCACGCCGTAACACACGGCGGTGAAAAAGCCGCCCCAGCCGCCCAGCGCGTTCCAGCCCAGCGTCATGAACAGCGACATCGCGCCAATCGCGATCATCCCGCCCAGGTAATAGAGCACGTGCACGAAGCTGAAGCGCGCCTGCTCCGTGTCGGGCGATGCGCCGAAAAACTCCGCCAGCCGGTCGGCCTGCTCGGCGGTGAGGATACCGGCGCGGACGGCGGTGTCGAGTTCGGGACGTTGGAGGCGGGTCATGCCGGCATCATGCACCCGCGCGGTTGGGTAATCAAAGGGGCCGGGCTCAATTATTTTAGGGCGTGAGAGCGTGAGTGGGAAAAAGCCAATTACGCCCTCGCGCTCTCACGCGCCCACGGCTTCTCACCAACTATTTCAACGCCGGGATCGTCAAACCCTGCAGCCGCTGGCCAAGGAGTTTCAAGAGCGACAGGCCGAACGCCGGCTTGGTCTGCACCAGTTCGAGAAACTGCTTGCGGTTGACCGCCATCAGCGCGCAGTCAGTCTCGGCGACCGCATTGGCCGCGTACTACGCAACGATCTCCAGCCCCCGCTTCTGCACCAGATGCAGCAGTTTGAGCGCGGTCCCGGTTGGCCGCTTTTGACCGATTTCCCACTTCTGCACGGTCGATACACTGGTATTGAGCAGCGCCGCAAAGACCGCCTGGCTGACGCGTGAAGTTTCGCGGATTTTCTTTATCTTGCGCGGCGACAAAGGCTCTACCGGCGGCAGACACAGCCGGTCGAAATCGCGCAGCGTGACTCGATCCATCACGCCCGCAGCATGCAGCCCCTTCGCCGTTTCACGTACGGCTTCAAGAATTGGTGATTTTGTCTTTCGCATCGCAATGTACCTCCATCAATTCATCGGCACTTTGTGCCCTGGCTAACGCCGACGGCGTCAGCGATAACAAATGCGCGGCGAGTTTCTTCAAGGCATCTTCCTCGTCCTTGTCGGTGTTGCTGCGTTCGTTCTTGGGAAAGCCGAATACGAAAAACCATCGGGTTTTGTATATCGCCATGTCAGCGCCCACCGGCCAATTTATAGCACTAAGTGCTATACATGGCAAGAACAAATTTCGGGATCAGGTTCAGTAAAGCAGCATCCTTCAGCCTCTCACCTCAACCAACTACCTCATCGTCGTCGCCAGTCATCCGCGCAAGCCCGCCGAATTCGCCGCGCTCATTAAGTCGGAAATCTTGAAGTGCACGAAGGTCGCAAAGAAAAATGTATGAATGCACGGCCTGACCCACGCGAACATTGACTAGCGGCAGGCGCCGGGTGGGTGGCGCCGCGTCAGGCGTATGCCCGGCGGCGGCGCCGACAGCGATTCGAGAAATGCGACCAGGTCGGCACTCTCATCCTCGGTCAGCCCCAAGGGCTTGAGTATGCGCTCGCCGTCGGCGTGCAGACGCTCCTCGTTCAGCTCGGAATAATGGCGTACCACGTCGCGCAAGGTGGCGAGGCTGCCATTGTGCATATAGGGCGCAGTGCGCGCGACGTTGCGTAGCGAGGGCACGCGAAATTCCCCGAAATTGCGCTGCGTTGCCTCGACGTGGCGGGTGCTGGTCGCAGCGGCCCGCGCGGGGTCGTCGTTCCAGCGCGAGAGCAGGTTGCGCGGATCGGCCTGCACACGCTTAATGCCCTCATGGCGCCCGGCATCGACACCGCCCGCTGCGATGAAATAGGGAATTCCGGTATCGGCGAACTCACCGTTGGTGAAATTAGGTCCGAAATGGCAGACCGCGCAATTGCCCTTGCCGGTGAAAATCCGCAGGCCGCGCTGCGCGGGCAAAGGGTAACGCGCCGCTGCCGCGCGGTCGCCGCGCCCGAGCGAGTCGCGAAATTCATCGAAGGGCGTGGCCGGCGTGACGAAGGTTTCCATGAATGCCGCCAGCGCCTTGCCCACGCCCACCAGCACCGCCTCGTCCGGCTGCGCCGCGGGCGGCGTGCCCATGGCTTCATCGTAGCAAGCGGCGAGCGCCGGTGTCGCGCGCACATGTGCAGCCACGGTGGTCGCGTCGCGCCCCATTTCGCGCGGGTCGAGGATGGGACGTATGCTCTGCGACCACAGGTTGTCGTGACCGCCGTCCCAGCCGTACCAGCGTGACAGCCTGAGGTTGACCAGCGTGGGCGCGTTGCGGTCCACCGGCGCGAGGCCCGCGGTCGAAGTCGCGCGCGCATCGGTGAACGCGCGCGGCGGGTGGTGGCAACTCACACAGGCGACGCGCCCGTTGGCCGACAGGCCCGGGTCGAAAAACAGGCGCTGCCCCAGGGCCTCGCCTGCGGGTGTGCCGGACAGGCGGTTACTCGGGTCGGGCGCCGTTGCGACCGGCCAGGGCCCGTGGCGCAGGATCGCGGCGACTTCGGCCGGGGTGAAATCGAGCAGGCCATCGGCCTGCGCCAGCACCGCGCCCGCCACGCCTAACGTTGCAGTAACGGCGACCGCGGCGCAACACGCGCGCATCACTCGACGATCAGGCTGCGCGTGAGGCGCTCGCCCCCACCGAGGTCGAACGCCAGTTCCCAGCGGCCGGGCATGAACTATAAGCCCAGCATCAGCCGCGTTGGCAACGAACCCGGCCGCTTTCGCGCCGACGGCCTTATGTTCCACATGCCCGGCCGTTGGGAACTGGCGTTCGACCTCGGTGGCGGCGAGCGCCTCACGCGCAGCCTGATCGTCGAGTGATGCGCGCGTGTTGCGCCGCGGTCGCCGTCATCGTCACTGCGTCATT
>JANNPG010000195.1:0-11039 GCA_031399805.1 Betaproteobacteria bacterium
CGACGTCAACATCACCGAGCACGAGGCGTCCGACCTGTGCGGGGCCGAGCGCTTCGCGCGCGCCAGGGACGCAGCGCTCTCCCTGTACGCTTTCGCCGCGGCGCATGCCGAGCGCTCGGGCATCGTGCTCGCCGACACGAAGTTCGAGCTCGGTGTCGACCTGGACGGGGTCGTCACGCTCGGCGACGAGGCGGTCACGCCCGATTCCTCGCGGTTCTGGCCGGCCGACACCTACGCGCCGGGTGGGCCGCAACCATCGTTCGACAAGCAGTTCGTGCGCGACTGGTGCGAGACGACCGACTGGGACAAGACCGACCCAGGGCCCGCATTACCGGAGCACGTCGTCGCCGGGACCCGTGCCCGCTACGTCGAGGCGTTCGAGCGTCTCACCGGCATCGAGTTCGCCCGGTATCTCGCCGACCCGGAGGTGGTGCTGTGAGAGCGACCGTGACGATTCGCCCCAAGGCGGGCATTCTCGACCCGCAGGGCGAGGCCGTCCAGGGCTCGCTGCAGAGCCTGGGTTTCGCCGTGCACCGCGCCCGCGTCGGGCGCATCGTCGACCTGGAGCTCGATGCAACCGACGCGGACGAGGCGCGCAGTCAGCTGGAGCGCATGGCGGCCGAGCTCCTTGCGAATCCGCTCATCGAGTCCTTCGAGGTCGAGGTGACCGAGTGAGCGATCGTCCCCTGATCGGCGTCATCACGTTCCCGGGCTCACTCGACGACGAGGACATGAGGCTCGCGCTCGAGCGGGTCGGCGCCGACGCCGTCGGGATCTGGCACGCGAACGACGCGTTGCCCGGGGATGTGGGTGCCGTCGTCCTGCCGGGTGGCTTCTCGTACGGCGACTATCTCCGCTGCGGCGCGATCGCGCGTGTCGCTCCGATAATGGGCGCCGTGCGATCGTTCGCCGCAGACGGCGGTCCCGTGCTCGGTGTGTGCAACGGGTTCCAGATCCTCTGCGAGGCTGGTCTGCTGCCCGGCGTGCTCCGCGCAAACCGGCAGCCGATGCCATGCTCGCCGGTGGAGGTGCCGCCCATCGCCAGCGCGCGCATCACGACCCGGTGATTGATCGCTTCTGCTTCATCGAGATCGTGCTGGTTCTTGGCATCGACGAGTATCACGAGATGGAAGTTGCCATCGCCGACGTGGCCGAACAGCGCTATCGGCATCGACGCTTTGGCGATGTCCTCGTTGGTCACCGCTATGCATTCCGCGAGGCGCGACACCGGCACGCAGACGTCGGTCGCCACACCGCGGTTGCCCGGGCGCAATTGCATGCACGCGAGGTAAGCATCGTGGCGCGCCTGCCACAGCCGCGTTCTTTCCTCCTGCCGCGTCGCCCATTCGAAATCGAGCCCGCCGTGTTCGCTGGCAATCGCCTGCACCGTCTTCACCTGCTCTTCGACGCTCGCCGCGGTGCCGTGGAATTCGCACAACAGCATCGGCACTTCGCGCAGGGTGAGTTTGCTGTAGCGGTTGACGGCCTTGATGGTGAGCGCATCCAGCAGTTCGCAGCGCGCGATCGGCACGCCCATCTGGATGGTCTCGATAACGGTGCGCACCGCTTGGTCGACGCCGGGAAACATGCAAATGGCCGCCGACACTGCTTCCGGTTGCGGATGCAGGCGCAGCGTAACTTCCGTGATGACGCCGAGCGTGCCTTCGCTGCCGACGAAAAGCCGTGTCAGGTCATAACCGGCGGATGACTTGCGCGCGCGGCCGCCGGTGTGGATCACGCGGCCGTCGGCCAGCACGACCGTGAGCCCCATCACGTTTTCGCGCATCGTGCCGTAGCGCACGGCGTTGGTCCCGGAGGCGCGCGTCGCCGCCATGCCGCCCAGCGTCGCGTCGGCGCCGGGATCGATCGGGAAAAATAGCCCGCTGTCGTGCAGATGCTGATTCAACTGTTTGCGCGTGACGCCTGCCTCGACCGTGACGTCGAGATCGTCGACGTTGACGGCGAGCACCCGGTTCATGCGCGTGAGATCGAGCGCGATGCCGCCGTGGATCGCGAGCACATGGCCTTCGACCGAACTGCCCGCGCCGAACGGAATCAGCGGTACGCGGTGCTGCGCGCACAGTTTGACGATTTGGGCAACGTCGTCGGTTGTCTCGGCGAATACCACCGCGTCGGGCGGCGCATGCGGGTGCGCCGATTCATCCTTGCCATGATGCTGGCGCACCGCGTCCGATGTGCCGAGGCGCTCGCCAAGCAGAGCGCGCAACCCGGCGAGCAACGCGTCGGGCAGGGGTTTACGCAGGGCGGACACTTGCTCAATGGCCTGGTTCATGGCGAAGTCGATTGACGATCAGACACCAATCTTACACCAACAGCCGGGCAGATTTCTCCCGGCTGACTATCGCCCTATGCCGGCGACGCGCGTTCAGCCTGGACGGCTGCTCACGATCGGCTGCGCGATGATCCACAAGCTGACCATGGTGTATCCGAGCATGAGAGCCAGCATGGGGTACTGGCTTCTGAGCGCGGCGCGCTTGTCCTTGAATACCCGCAAGGCCATCGCGTGCGCAAGATATACCGCCGCCACATGCCCGATCACGATGGCAGTTACGGACGCGTACCAGACAAAGCGCGCATCGACTATGCCGATTTTTACCCTATAGAGCGCGGTGCCGAAAAGATCCCAGCCGAGTCCGAGCGGATCGGATGCCAGCGGTATCAGGTACTGTCCGGCCATCACCAGAAACGACAGGTAATGCGCGAGATGGTAGCCGATCGCAATCGGAACCAGCGTGAATATGAAAAAACGGGCGATTCTAAATGCTTCGTATCGCGCGCGTGGCTGACCGCCTGCGTCAGAACCCGCGACGGCGAAGCGCGCGATCAACCACGCACAAATCACATATATCGACAGGAACGACAGCACAAAGGCCGCAAGTCCCAGCGTGGCAACAACCGCATGCAGATCATCGTCCGCCGGCCGGATGGCAAGCGCGGACAGCCATTGCCCGGTCCCATTGGCGATTTCCGACCACAGCGGCGTTTCCATGAAGCCGTCGAAAGTCACCGTGGCGAGCATCAGCAAGACGAGCACCATCTGCGACGGATGCACCGGTTCATCGACCAGCAGACCCACCGCGTAGGGTCGCAGGTTACATTCGCAGCGGGCGTTTGCCGCGCGCACTTCGATCGGTGCAAATCGCGCCAGCAGCGCGAAGATCAGTGCGAAGGTCTCGCCGCGTTCGCGCCAGGTCCGTCGCCCGAAAATAAACATTCCCGTCCACGTAATGGCGCAATAAACGAGCATGGCGGTCGCGACGCAGGCGGGCAGGTCCGACTGCTCCCACACGAGTTCCGCCCATACGAAAGCGAGAAAGAAGGTCGCGGCGGGCCACACCGCCAGCGCCGGCGGATAGTGCGCCCCGAGCGACAGCGCCGCGCCGCGCCGCACCCGCGAGTAAACACCTTCGGCCCACGCAAACGCAGTATCCAGCGGATTGATCAGCGCCCACACGTTGCCAAGCAGCGCCGAGATGTACGCCATTCCCACCCACCAGATTGCCCACACCATGAGCGGCGCGATGTTTTTTACCGGAGCCGGGTGCCCGAAAAAACCGGCGACGAGGACCAGCAGGAACAGCGCCACGGCGGCGACGCGGCAACACGCGAGTACCCATGGGCGGGCGATCGCATGACCGACGCTCGATCGCAGCAGATTGATCCGAGAATAATCCGCCATCGGAGATCCACGCTGTACGAACGCGGCCATCACGACGAAGGACACCGCGACGGCGGCTGCGGCACCTGTCAGGTATAGCCACAGCGGGACCGGCAGATCGTAGCGCTGGCCGAAGCCGTGCGCGTAAGTGGTACTGGAAATTGCGCTCGCGCCGGACAGCAAAACGGCGCGGACGAGATTCCCGCAGCGTGGTTTGCATGGTGTGGTTGCTCGCTGCACGGGCGGTCTGTCAGCGCGGATAAACTTCGAAGTAGAGAAGTGTCATTTCCCGGTGCGCGTTTTTTCCGCCGCGATGCCCGGGTTGTGCGCCGAATCCATGCGCCACCAGCGGAAAGCGTCCCGTCGCATTGGCAACGATCGTCATCAAACCGGGTTTGCCCGGATCGATGCGCGCTTCGAGATCGTAGCCATGGAGGTGAATGAAGGTTGCTTCATCGGTCGTCCAGCGCAACTCCACGATTTCTCCCTGGGTTGCGCGCACGGTGGCCGGTCCCGCCGCGAGCTTGCGCTGCTCGATGCGCAGGTTATAGGTGCGCCGTGGAGGGATTTGCGGGGTCTGCGCCGATGCTGCGATCGCACATCCGAACATCACGCAGCCCCCGCCGATTGCGCGCAAAAATCGGCGCCTGCGCGCAGGCGCTGTCGGAGAATGACTGTTCACAGCGCATATCCTAACAAATATTGTTTGGAAATCATCGTCTTGTAAAAGACCTACCACACCGAGACGATAAGTTTGACACGCGGCGGCGGTCGGGCGACCATATTCGCGGTTTCCGCCGCGTCGCCGGCGGCTTTGAAACGCAAACCTCTGGGAGGGGCGCCATGAAAAATACACTGAAGTTACTTGTTGGAACCGCGGTTACGCTTGCAGTCCTGCCGTTGTTCGCGCAAGCCGAAATTCTCGCGATGGTCAATTACGAGACCAAATCGGCCGATTCGTTGAAGGCGCTCAAAAACCCGATTGCCCCTAAGGCGCGCCGCGAAGGCATCGCCATCATCGACGTCGATCCCCAGTCCAAGAACTTCGGCAAGATCGTGACCGACATCGAATTGCCGGCCGACACCGTTGCCCATCACATTTTCTACAACAAGGACGCCTCGAAAGCGTACATCACGGCGCTGGGAAAATCGGAATTGCGCGTGATCGACATGAAGCGCAAGCCGTATCAAATTAAAACCATCGGTTTGCCCGGCTGCACGGTCGGCGAGGATGTGGTGTTTTCGGGCGACAACAAGACCTGGTTCGTGACCTGCATGGGTTCGCAGAACATGATCGTCGGCGACGCCGTCGCCGACAAACCGCTCAAAACGGTCGCCTTGCCCAAGCCCTATCCGCACGGCATCACGATACACGACGGCATCGATCGCATACTCGTGACCAGCACGGTGCGGGCGTCGGACCTGGGCGATGCGGGGGAAACGATTACGGCCATCAAGGCGAGCACCGGTGAAATAACGGGAACCTATAAAGTCTCGACGAAGGCGTCGCCGGGCGGCGAAGCGCCGGTGGAGGTCACGTTCGTGCCGGGTGCCAATCCACCGGTCGCCTACGTGACGAACATGTTTGCGGGAACGCTGAGCGCCGCCGTGTGGGACCTCGCCAAGAAAGACTTCAGCGTGCGGCAGGTGTTCGATTTCGGCCCGTTGAAAGCCGGTATGCCGCTGGAAATATACTTCAACAAGAAGGGCGACCGCATGTATATCACGACGGCAAAGCCCGGCCAGCTTCACATTTTCGAGCTCGGCAAGGACGCCGCCAGTCCCAAGCTGCTGAAATCAATTTCGACCGCAGAGGGAGCGCACCATGTCGCCTTTACCAAGGATGGTCGCTACGTGTTCGTGCAGAACGCGCTGCTGAATCTTCCCGGCATGAGCGACGGTTCGATCACGGTGATTGACCTGCAGAAGCAAACGGTGATCGGGAGCGTCGACACGCTCAAGAACATGGGCCTCAACCCCAACAGCATCGTGCTGTTGCCGCAATGGAATGATCCCGCCGGCCATTAAAAGCCGCGCTGGCCGCGGACTGACGGCCGCAGGTTGAGAAAAACCGCCGTGCAGGCGGTTTTTTTCCGGGCGGTTGTGCGTAATGGGGGATGGGTTATGCGCAAAAACCAACTATACCCGGCTTATCATCCTTTAGTCGTTTACCCATCCCCCATTGCTCATGACCCATTACTGCTTGGCCACCTCGTGATTGGCCATTTTCTCGAGCGCTTTCACCATCGCCGAATGGTCCCATTTTGCACCGCCCTGCGCGGCGCAAGAGTTGAAGAGCTCTTGAGCGGTCGCGGTGTTAGGAAGACTGACGCCTAACGCCCGGGCTCCCGCCAGCGCCAAGCTAAGGTCTTTCTGATGTAATTCGATCCTGAATCCAGGATCGAATGTGCGCTTGATCATGCGCTCGCCGTGGACTTCGAGTATGCGCGACGCCGCAAAGCCGCCCATCAGCGCCTGGCGCACTTTGGCGGGATCGGCGCCGGCCTTGGAGGCGAACAGCAGCGCCTCGCCGACCGCTTCGATGTTAAGCGCGACGATGATCTGGTTGGCGACCTTGCACGTCTGCCCGTCGCCGTTGCCGCCGACCAGCGTGATGTTCTTGCCCATTAGCTCGAAAATCGGCTTGACCTTGTCGAACGCCGCTTGCGGCCCGCCGATCATGATCGTAAGCGCGGCGTTTTTGGCGCCGACTTCGCCGCCCGACACCGGCGCATCGAGATAGTCGCAGCCGAGCGCGTTGATGCGCTTCGCGTACGTCTTGGTCTCGATCGGCGAGATCGAACTCATGTCGATGACGGTCTTGCCTGCGGCAATACCGTCAGCTACGCCATTGGGCCCGAATAACACCTTCTCGACATCCGGCGTATCCGGCACCATCACAATGATGATCTCCGAGCGCTCGGCTACTTGTTTGGCGGAATCGCACGCGATTCCGCCAGCGGCGGTGAGTTCCTGCGGCACGCTGCTGCGCGAATTGAGAAAGAGCTTATGCCCGCCCTTGATTAAATTCGCCGCCATGGGCCTGCCCATGATGCCCAGCCCGATGAATCCGATGTTGCTCATGAATGGCTCCTTGAAAGCGGGGGAAAATTCAGCCGCAAAGATTCTTTTCAATACCCCCTCGAGGGGTACGCGAAGACGCAAAGATAACGCAAAGCGGGAATAACTGCAGAATTATAAGAAAATAAAATAGAAATCAGCCCTTGAGGGGGCGCTTTCGGAAGCGAAAATTGTTGTCGCGCAGACCGCCATGCAAGGCTATTATATTGACATCGGCGTGGCCGCATAATCTGACCCAATAAGGGGGCATCGCGATGACTAAGACGTTGACAGGCACCTATGCAGCGCTCGCCGCTGCGCTGCTTGCATGCACGGCCGCGTCCGGCCTGGCGCAGGATTATCCAACTAAACCGATCCGCTATATCGTGCCGTTCGCGGCGGGAGGCATGACCGATATTCTCGGCCGTATCTTCGGCGCGAAGCTGTCTGAGGCCTGGGGACAGCAGGTCATCGTCGATAACCGTCCCGGCGCGGCCGGCGGCATCGGCAGCGAAATTGCGGCGAAAGCGCCGCCGGACGGCTACACCCTGCTCGGCGGCACCATCAGCAGCCACGCGATCAACGTGTCGCTCTACAGCAAGCTGCCGTATGACCCGGTCAGGGACTTCGCGCCGATCACGTTGTATGTATCGTTGCCGAACATGCTGGTGGTGCATCCGTCGCTGCCCGTGAAATCGGTGCGCGACCTGATCGCGCTGGCGAAAGCGAAACCGAAGCTGCTGACTTTCGCCTCGGCCGGCAACGGCACCTCGCAGCACCTTTCCGGCGAACTGTTCAACGTGATGGCCAAGGTGGAACTGGTGCACGTGCCGTACAAGGGCAGCGCGCCGGGACTGGCCGACCTGATGGGAGGACAGGTGCTGATGTTCTTCGATAACATCACCACCTCGTTGCCGCTCGCCAAGTCGGGAAAAATCAGGGCGATTGCGGTGACCACGGCCAAGCGCGCGTCGGTGTGGCCCGAGCTGCCGACCATCGCCGAGTCCGGTCTTGCCGGCTATGACGTGAGCTCGTGGCAGGGCGTGTTCGCGCCGGCGGGAACGCCCGCGCCTATCGTCGCCAAGCTCAACGCGCAGATCGTCAAGAGCCTGGCGCTACCCGACGTGCGCGAGCGGCTCACCTCGCTCGGCGCCGATCCGGTCGGCAACACGCCGGAGCAGTTCGCCGCCTACATCAAGGCGGAGATCGCGAAGTGGGCGCCGATCGTCAAGGCCTCCGGCGCGAGGGTTGATTAACTCACCGCCGAGCCCGGCAGCAGCACGGCTCGCGAAATCACGATTCGCGCAGCGCCTTCAATCAACCTTTGCGCCAGAGACCTTGACAACTTTCGCCCATTTGGCGATTTCGGCGCGGATATGCGCGCCGAAATCCTCAGGTGTGCCCGGCGCTGGAATCGCGCCCTGCTGCGCGAAGCGCTCCTGCGTGTCGGGCGGGTTGATCGCGCGGTTCGTCTCCATGTTGAGCCGCGTGATGATGTCGCGCGGCGTTCCCGCCGGCGCCACTATCCCGAACCACGCACTCGCTTCGTAGCCGGGCACTCCTGACTCGGCGACCGTCGGCAGGTCCGGCAACCCCGGGTAGCGCGCCGCCGTGGTTATCGCGAGCGCGCGCAGCCTCCCGCTCTTGATATACCCGATGGACGACGTCAGGTTGTCGAACATCACCGATACCTGTCCGGCGACGAGGTCGATGAGCGCCGGTCCACTGCCCTTATAGGTGATGTGCACCATGTCCACGCCCGTCATCATCTTGAAGAGTTCTGCTGACATGTGAATCGAGGTGCCGCTGCCCGAGGAGGCGTAGTTGATCTGGCCGGGCCTTGCTTTGGCGAGCGCGATGAATTCCTTCACCGTCCTCGCTGGCACCGAAGGGTGCACCTCCATGACATTGGGCACGCGCGCGATCAGCGCCACCGGGACGAGATCGCGTTGCAGGGAATAGGGGAGCTTGGTGTAGAGCGTCTCGCTGATCGACTGCGCCACCGTCAACATCAGGATAGTGTAGCCGTCGGGTGTGCTCTTCGCGACCATATCCGTGCCGAGGTTCCCGGCGGCGCCCGGGCGGTTCTCCACCACCACCTGCTGGCCGAGCGCAGGGGTGAGCTTTTCGGCGACGATTCGCGCGAGGATGTCAGTCGCTCCGGCGGGCGGGAAGGGCACGACGTAACGTACCGGTTTCGCCGGCCAGGCCTGCGCCATGCTTGCCGGCGCAGCACCAGACAGCATCGCGAGAGCGGCGGCCCGGGCAATAAACTTGATCATGATCTGTCCTCCTTCAGTGGCGATTCGCCCTATTCTATACAGTGCGGTGTAAGCTAAACGGGCACTCCAATATAGGGCTTGGTCCAGACCAGGCCGTCCACCGTTTTCCCGGCCGGTTTGTACTCGCAGCCTATCCAGCCCTGGTAGCCGAGGTTGTCGATGTGCGGCAGCAGGAATGCGTAATTGATTTCGCCGGTGCCCGGTTCGTGCCGGCCCGGCGTGTCGGCGAGCTGCATGTGCGGGATCAGCTTCAGGTTTTTTTCGATGGTGGGCGCGAGATCGCCCTCCATGATCTGCATGTGATAGATGTCGTACTGCACGAAGAGATTGTCGGAGCCGACGGCTTTGATGATGTCCACCGCCTGCTGCGTGTTGCACAGAAAAAAACCGGGTATGTCGCGCGTATTGATCGCTTCGATCAGGAGCTTGATGCCGACGGCCTTGAGCCGGGGTGCCGCGAACTGCAGATTTCTGACGAAGGTTTCGCGCGCGTCGATCGGGTCCAGGCCCGACGGCCGGATGCCGGCAAGGCAGTTGACCTGTTTACAGCCGAGCGCCGTTGCGTAGTCGATCGCCTTGTCTACACTCGCTTCGAATTCGGCGATGCGGTCGGGGTGGCAGCCGATGCCGCGCTCGCCGGCACTCCAGTTTCCAGCGGGCAGGTTGTGCAGCACCTGCGTCAACTTGTGCTCGGCGAGCTTGTGTTGCAACGCGTGCTTGTCGTAATCGTAAGGAAACAGGTATTCGACGCCCTTGAAGCCCGCCTGGGAGGCAGCGGCAAAACGGTCCAGAAAATCGACCTCGTTGAACATCATGGTGATATTGGCGGCGAGTTTGGGCATCTTCCGTCCGGTTATTATTTGAAGGTGAGATATTGAGCGGCGCATCGTAGCAGTGCGGCGTTGATCGGCGCAAGTAGCGTCCGTTCGAGCGCCGAAAGAAATTATAATGCCTTACACTCGCTAATTTGGAAACCCTTCCGTGGAAATCACCGCAATCCTCCTCGCAGCAGGCTCGGGCACGCGTTTCGGCGGCGACAAGCTGCTGCATTCGATGCCCGACGGGGTGGCGATCGGCGCGCACGCCGCGCGCAATCTGATCGCCGCCGGCCTCGCGGTGGTGGCGGTGGTAAAACAGGGCGATTTTCCGCTTGCCGACATGCTGGAACAGGAGGGCTGTTTCGTGACGATGTTTGCCGACGCGGCGCGCGGCATGGGCGCGAGCCTCGCGCACGGCGTGGGCGCGTGCCGCAATGCGGATGGGTGGGTGGTCGCGCTCGCCGACATGGCGTCGATCAACAGCGCGACGATTGCATTAATTGTGCGTGAACTGGAAGCGGGCAGGGATCTCGTTGCGCCAACGTATAAAGGACAGCGCGGTCATCCGGTCGGGTTTGGCAAGCGCTTTGGCGCGCAACTGGCGGCACTTGATGGCGACGCCGGCGCGCGCGATGTTATCGCCGCGCATAAGGATGAGCTGGTGTTGATCGAGTGCGACGATCCGGGCGTGTTGCAGGATATTGATCGGCGGGAGGATCTTGCGAAATGAGAATGCGTTCTTAGGGCGGTCGCTGCTTTATAATTCCCCTTTCGTTCGTTCAACTCAGCCAGGTATCTAAAGCCAATGTCCCGATTTGAAGGCACTGAAAACTACGTCGCCACGCAGGACCTGATGATGGCGGTCAACGCGGCGATCACGCTTGAGCGGCCGCTTTTGATCAAAGGCGAGCCCGGCACCGGCAAGACCATGCTGGCGCTCGAAGTCGCGAAGGCGTTGAAGCGGCCGCTCTACGAGTGGCACATCAAATCCACCACCCAGGCGCAGCACGGGCTGTACGAATACGACGCGGTGTCCCGCCTGCGCGATTCGCAGCTCGGCGACGCAAAAGTCCACGACATCAAGAATTACATCGTGCGCGGCATGTTGTGGAACGCTTTTGAAACAGAAGCGCACTCGGTACTGCTCATCGACGAGGTCGACAAAGCCGATATCGAGTTTCCGAACGACCTGCTGCGCGA
>JANNPG010000243.1:0-5057 GCA_031399805.1 Betaproteobacteria bacterium
CCAGCAACGTGCAAAAGGTTTTATGGTGCTGCGAGGAACTCGGGCTCGCGTTCGACCGTGAAGACGTCGGCGGTGAATTCGGCAAAAACAAGTCGCCCGACTACCTCGCGCTCAACCCCAATGGATTGGTGCCGACCATCAACGACGACGGCTTCATCCTGTGGGAGTCGAATTCCTGCGTGCGTTATCTCGCCGCGAAGTATGGCAACGGCAAGCTGTGGCCCGCCGACCCGCAACTCGCGGCGAGCGCCGGCCGCTGGATGGACTGGCAGCTCAGCGCGGTGAACGGGCCGGTCGGCACGCTGTTCCGCGCCATGCTGAAAAAACCCGCGGACGATATTCCGGCCGCAGAACTCGAGGCCGCGACCAAACGCGGCGGCGAAGTGTGGAAAATGCTCGATACGCAGCTCGCCAAAACGCCGTTCGTCGCCGGCGACGAATTGACCGTCGGCGATATCGCGCTCGGCAATGCGATTCACCGCTGGTTCAAGTTTCCAATCGAGCGCCCTTCGCTGCCCCGTCTGAAAGCGTGGTACGAGCGACTCTGCTCGCGCCCCGCGTATCGGGAACACATTGCGAGTTTTTGAAGCGGGAACCGCAGATGAACAAAAGCATTGGCCAGTCAAGCCGGTGGCGATACAATTCTTACCAGGTTTTACCCAGGACACCCAATGACCGTAACTTCAACAATGTCGAGCAAGGGACAGGTCGTGGTTCCGAAGCGTGTGCGCGAGGCGCTGCAAGCGAATAGCGGCGCGCGCATCGGTTTCGAGCTCAAAGGCGACAAGGCGGTAATGTTCGTGGTGCGCAAGAAGACCGCGAAGCTGGGAGAGGGCTACGGCCTGGTCAAAGGCAAAGGCGGCAAGGTGGCGCTGGAGAACTGGGACGCCAAACTCGGAGCAGCGTTGAGGCGAGAATATGCGCGCCGTTGATACCAACATCCTCACGCGCTGCACCTCGCCGCCAGCCACGGCTGCGAGGATCTGGTCACCTTCGATGTACGCCGGTTTGCCGGCCGTGCCAGGCGCCTGGCACTGAAACCACCAGTCACCGTTCCGGCAATCTGACCCGGGAATGCCTGGCCCAGGGCGGGAAACCATAAAGCTGCGCCGGGTCGGTTGCCAGAATCCGGGTGCGCGTTCCTTCATCCGGCGCCCAGTCGAGCAATAAGTCAAGTAACTGCGCATCGTCGGGTATCGTGCTCGCAGTCGCGAGCGGGTTTCGGTCCGTAAGTGGTCGGCTGCACCACCACGCGGTCGAGCCTGAGCGCGCGTTGCAGCTTGCGGTAGGCGGACACCGGCGCGTCGGGCTCCTGACGCCGGGCTTTCGCCGCCAGCGGAAAGTGCGCATCGAAGATATGCATGTGGCAATCGCACGCGCCGCGCGGCGGCGCCAGAGCGGGATGCGAACACCGTGCCGATGCCGGGTGCAACATGCCTGACTTGTCATTTGTCATGTGTTGGTTACAGCAAAGACCTCGCGTCGGTCGCTCTTGCTTACGGCGGCGCGCCCTCGACAACCGGCCGCCGCGACCACACCTGATACAGGTTGATGAAAGTTTCCGGATTCTGCGCTTCGAGCGCGTCCCAGTTCTCGAAACCGGCCGTGACCTCCGCGCCCGGGAACATCCGGCAGTACTCCGCGACGGCGTTGCGCGGCAGATCCGACAGGCCCAATACCGTCAGGCCCCGCTCGCGCAGCATGGCGACCACCTGCGGCAAGCGGAACTGATGCTCATGCACATGAAAAATCATGTCGCGGCACATGCTCGTCGAATAGAAATCGACGCGGCTGACCAAACGTTGCAAAGGAGAAGCCTGCCCCGCTGCGTAGAGTTGCTGCCGGAATTCGCGAATTGCCGTCGCAGTCGGCGCGCTCTGCCGCGCGCGGACGATCTCGCGCGCGGCGTTCGCGCTGGCGCGCGCCCTCTCGCTGTAAAGACCGACTTTCAGCAGTCCGCCCGGCCGCACCAGCGTTGACAGGACGCGCAAGCCGGCGGCCGGCTCGCGCAGGTGGTGCAGCACGCCATTCGCGTAGACGAGGTCGAAGCGCTCGGCGAGGCTGCCCAAACCCAGAATATCGCGGTGGCAAAACTCGATGTTGCGCGCGCCCAGTTCGTTGGCCATGCGTTGCGCGTAAGCGAGGCTCGCCAGACTCAGGTCCACCGCCAGCACGCTGGCGCCCGCGATGTCGGTGGCGAGCCAGATTGCATCCTGCCCGGTGCCGCAGCCGGCGACCAATATGCGCGGCGCGGCGGTAACCCCACCGCTCGCCTCCGACATGGGCACTTCGCGCTCGAGCCACTCGGCGAACGGGATGGGCGGCCAGCGGTCAACGGTAAACCAGCGCGGATAGGGATTTTCCTCGTACATCCCGCGCACTTCGCGCGACACCTCGTCGCTGATTTCACCGATGACGCGGATTTCCTGCCGCAGCGCGCGCTCCGTCGCAAGGTTGGTCACCGTCAGCTTGAGGAGCTGCGCCAGGGTGGACGGGTTCGGCGGTTGCGCCGTCAACAATTCAATCCCGGCCACGCCATTTAGCGGCCGATACATCGCAAGGACCGCCACCGATCGCGCCATCGAATCGGGCGCGACACGGCCCGCCTGCAATTGCGCTTCAACCGCGCGCTGCAATGCCGCCGCTTGCGCGTTTTCGGCGGCGCTCTCGGCAAACACGTATTCGTTGTTGAAGCATTGCACCGCCAGCGCGCACAGAAATTCCAGCGGCGCCTGCGCGCGCAACGCATCATCGCGCGATAAATCGGCACGCAGGCGCGTGAGCAGGATCTCGAACTCCGGATCCGCAATCAGCGCGTCGCGCATGAGAAGCATGAACAATTCGTCGCGCATGACATCGCGCAACGCCACCGAACCCCGCTCGAAACGCGCGTCGCCCTGGCGCGCGGCAAGGAGCACCACGCGGAATTCCCGCCGCACTGCGAGCGCCTGCAAACCGACGCCGACATAACGGGTTTTGTCGACGTCCGTGCGCGCGAAGAATCGCGTGATCTCCGCGCGCCAGAATTCAGGCAGCGACTCGAATTGCAGATGCCGCATGCAGTCGATACAACCGCGGCGGTCAAGTTCACCCCCCGCATCCAGCGTGAACGCCCGCTGATAGGCGCGCATTGCGTCGTCGAAGCTGAAGCGCAGCGTCAGCGCCTCGGCAAGCTGAAAATGGATTTCCGCGACCTCCGGCGCGCAGCGCGCCGCCTCGCGATAACCCGCGACCGCCTCGTCAATACGGTGGGCGCGATGGTAACCGAGCGCGCGCCGGTAATGCGCTTCGGCGAAATCGGGCGCAAGCTCGATGGCGCGGGTGAAGCTCTCCTGAGCATCGTCGCCGCGGTGCTGCGCCAGCGCGATATTGCCGCGCATGAGCCAGTACGGCGGGAGTTGCGGCCGCAGCAGGAGTGCGCGCTCCACCGCCTCCGCCGCCTCGCCAAGACGACCATCCTGATAACAGATCAGGGCAAGGTTGTTCCACGCATCGGCCGTATCCGGATCGGCGGCGAGGATTTGACGGTAAATCTGCTCGGCCTCGGCAAACGCGCCCGCCTGCAAGAGTCGCAACGCATCGTCGAGCAGTTGTTCAATTTCTTCACTCGACATGCACTAAACCTTGCGGGTTGAACACCGTATGCGCCGGATTCGGCAGCATAAATTAAGATCGTGTTGCAAAATAAGAGCTACGTCATCTCGATGGCCATGCAATCGTCCCCCCCAAGCGGACTTCCTCCGGGGCGTAGCGCAGGCGACTCGCCTGCATTGAGACCGGTGGTGGTGCTGGCGCGTTGTCGATAATGCGGGCCTGCGCTACTCTCATTATGTTACCGACTCTTAGATGCCAAGGGCCTTCATCTGCTTCTCGGGATAGCGCGTTCCCGCCGTCACGCCGGGCGCAAAGGCACTGGCCAGCGCGACGATTTCCTCGTTGCTCAATTTAATGTCGAACGCCGCGGCGTTCTGCTCGAGATAAGTCCGGCGCTTGGTGCCGGGAATCGGAAAAATATCGCCGCCCTGCGCGTGCACCCACGCCAGCGTCACTTGCGCGGGCGTGCATTTTTTTGCGGCGGCGATTTTTTCGAGCGGCGCGAGCAGTTCGGCGTTGCGCTTGATGTTGTCCGGATTGAAACGCGGATGCTCGCGGCGGCGGTCTTTGGGCAGCAACGCATCGAGCGTCTTCATGGTCGCCGTCAGGAAACCGCGGCCGAGCGGCGCGTAGGCCATGAAAGCGATGCCGAGCTCGCGGCACGCCGGAATGACGTCGCCCTCAACGTCGCGGCTCCACAACGAATACTCGGTCTCTACTGCGCAAATCGGGTGCACTTTATGCGCGCGCCGTATGGTTTGCGGCCCCGCTTCGGACAGTGCGAGGTAACGCACCTTGCCCTGCTCCACCAGCTTTTTCATCGCACCGACAGTGTCTTCGATCGGCACAGTCGGGTCGACGCGATGCAGGCCATAAATGTCGATTACATCGACGCCGAGGCATTTGAGCGATTTCTCGCACGCCTGCGGCACGTAATCGGGGTGCCCCCCGCTTAATCCCGACGGATTGCCGCCGGCGAGGCCAAGGTTGCCGAACTTGGTCGCGATCAGCGCGCCAGCGCGCCGGCCCTTGAGCGCGCGGCCGACGAGTTGCTCGTTGACGCCGGCGCCGTAGGCGTCCGAGGTCACGATCAGATTGACGCCAAGATCGAGCGCGCGATGCATGGTCGCAATCGACTCCTCGTCGTTGGGCTCGCCGTAGCTGATCGACATGCCCATGCAGCCCAGGCCCTGCGCCGAAACCAGCGGCCCGTTGTTGCCGAGTTTGCGTTGCTGCATCGTGATCTCCCGTTTATGCCAATTTTTTCAAAAACAATGGAACCACCGGCTAAACCCTAAAACACACTAAAGCGTAACCGCCGATGAACGCCGATGAATGCAGATAACGTCAACTACAAGAAAAGCGATTTACAGAACCGCGCAATGCGGAAAAAATTATCACGAACAAGGTGTTTCGCGAATACTGTATATCTTATGGTTTTCTCATCTTGATTTTCATCGGCG
>JANNPG010000284.1:0-7562 GCA_031399805.1 Betaproteobacteria bacterium
GCTCTACGACGCGGGCCCCGCCTACGGGCCGCAAATCGACAGCGGCAACCGCATCATCGTGCCGTATCTGCGTGCCATCGGCGTGCGCGCATTGAGCGGCATGGTGATCAGCCATGGCGACAGCGATCATAGCGGGGGTGCTGCTTCGGTGTTACAGGCAGTGCCGCCGGACTGGTTATTGACGTCGCTACCCGCCGGTCACGCACTGCTTGCGCAAGCCGCATCGTCGCGCAGGTGCGAGGCCGGCGAGCGCTGGGATTGGGATGGCGTGGAGTTCGAAGTGCTGCATCCGGCGCGCGAAAACTACGCGCGAGAAAAATTCCGCGCTAACGATCGCGGTTGCGTGCTGCGCATCAGTACCGGTGGAACAACCGTACTGCTGGCGGCGGACGTCGAGGGCAAATCGGAACGCGAGATGCTCGCGACGGTCGCAGACAAACTGCGCGCGCGGGTTTTGCTGGTGCCGCACCACGGCAGCCGCACCTCATCGACACCGGAATTCGTGGCGCAGGTCAACCCGCAGATAGCGCTCGTTGCCGCCGGCTATCGAAACCGGTTCGGGCATCCGAAGGACGATGTGCTCGATCGCTACCGCGCGATCGGCAGCCGGATCTACCGCACCGATTACGATGGCGCGTTGCTGCTTGAAGCGGCGCGCGACGGCGCGCTCAGCGTGCGGCGCTATCGCGCACTGTACCGGCGCTACTGGCATGCGGGACTGGAAAATCCGGATCTGCCCGATGACGACATCGAATAATTGCGCGCGAGTGATTGTGACGCGGTCTCAGGAATCCGTTGCGGCCGTTCGTGCTGAGGTATCGAAGCATGAATGGCCGGCGTCAATCCGCGGCGAGAACCTTTTTCGTCCTTCTATACATCAGGACGAACGGATGGTTTAAGACCGCTTCTGTGGCGTTGTGCCCGGTTGGCGGGCATGCCGGTCAGAAAAAACCGATCAACGCATCGAGTACTGCATCGGGTTGCTCGGCCATCAGCGCGTGACCGGTGCCCTCCAGCAGGAGGGTTCGGGCCTGCGGGACGCGTTTGAGCAGATCCTGGTTGGCGCGCGGCGGCGTCATCTGGTCGCGGCTGCCGCTGATGATCAGAACCGGGCACTTGACCTGTGCTGCCGCGGCGGCGCCTTGCGTGTAATCGTTGCAGGCCTTGAAGTCCGCGTAGAGCACGTCGCGCGCCTGGCGCTCCATCAGGCGCATATTCATGCCCGTCATCCACATTCCCGGCGCGGTATTGCCGCCGAGGTGCGCGCGGTTGGCGTGCGACCAGACGTTGATCATGTCGAGCGCGGCGTGCTCGTTCAGGCGTGCTGCATCGAGCAAAGGTGCTGCAACCAACATCGGCGCCGCGGTGCCGAGCAGGGCGAGTTTAATGACGCGCGATGGCCGGCGCGCGGCGAATTCGAGCGCGACGAGCGAGCCCATGCTGTGGCCGGCGATGTGGGTGCGATCGATGCCGGCGGCATCGAGAAGATTTGCTATCCAGTCGGCCAGCGCGGCGATGGAGCCGAGCGCCGGTCCTGCTGATCGGCCATGGCCGGGCAGGTCCGGCACGAGCACGTTGTAGCCGTGGTACGCGAAGTAGCGGCTTTGCAGCGCCCACGCACTGTGATCCTGCTCACCGCCGTGTATGAACACGAGGGCGGGCAGCGTGGGATTAATCACGTGGCCGGCGGTGTAGACGTATGCGCTGCGGCCCCGCACGTCGAATTTCATCGCGTGTTACGTTTTCTGCGCGGCGTAAAGTGCGCGGCTCAGATCTTCGATCAGATCATCGGCGTCTTCGAGCCCGATCGATAGCCTGATGGTGCCGGCGGTGATGCCCGCCGCCTGCAGGGCGGCTTCGTCCATGCGGTAATGCGTGGTGCTCGCCGGGTGGATGACGAGCGACTTGGCGTCGCCGACGTTGGCGAGGTGGGAAAATACGCGCAATGCGTCGATAAAGCGGCGTCCGGCGGGGCGTCCGCCTTTGATGCTGAAGCTGAAAACCGCGCCGCAGCCCTTCGGCAGCAGTTTTTTCGCGAGTTCATGATCGGGATGATCCGGCAGTTCCGGGTAGATAACCTTATCGACCGCTTCATGGGCGTCGAGGAAGGCGACAATGCGGCGTGTATTCTCGACGTGGCGCTGCATGCGCAGCGGCAAAGTCTCGATGCCCTGCAGGATGTGGAATGCAGTCATCGGGCTCATGCAGGCGCCAAAGTCGCGCAGCCCCTCGCGCCGCGCGCGCAGCAGGAAGGCGGCCACCGTGGACTCTTCGTCGAACACCATGTCGTGAAATCCCGCGTATGGTTCGGACAGCAGCGGAAATTTTCCGGACGCCTCCCAGTCGAATTTGCCGCTGTCCACCAGCACGCCGCCGATGGCGATGCCGTGGCCGCCGAGAAATTTGGTCGCCGAGTGATACAGAAGGTCGGCGCCCAGCGCGAAGGGTTGCATGAGATAAGGCGTGGTAAAAGTCGAATCGACGAGCAGCGGCAACCCGGCGGCATGCGCCACCGCGGCGACGCGCGGCACGTCGAGCACGTCGAGACCCGGGTTGCCGAGCGTTTCACCGAAGACGAGCCGCGTATTCGGCCGGATCTCGGCGCGGAATGCATCAACGTCGTGGGGATCAACAAATGTGGTCTCTATACCGAAGCGTGCCAGCGTGTAATGCAAGAGGTTGTGTGAACCGCCGTAGAGCGAGCGCGAGGCGACGATGTGCGAACCGGCGCTCATGAGAGTCACAATGGCCAAGTGCAATGCGGCCTGGCCGCTCGCAGTGGCTATCGCGCCGATGCCGCCTTCGAGCGCCGCGACCCGTTCTTCAAGTACCGCGCAAGTGGGGTTCGAGATGCGCGAGTAGACATGCCCCGCGCGCTCCATGTTGAAGAGTGCTGCGGCGTGGTCCGTGTCTTTGAAAACAAAGCTGGTGGTCTGGTAGATCGGCGTGGCGCGCGCGCCGTAAAGCGGGTCAGGTTGCTGGCCCGCGTGCAGGCTCAGCGTATCGAAACTGAATGATTTGGGAGCGGCCATGGGACCTCCGTTGGAGATCCCATTGTAGCAACCGTGGGGAAGCGCGTTACTGCAACCGATCGTGCCGGTTAATCGGGCGCAACGCGCTCCGTTTTGAACCGGCGCATTTAATCCGGCTGCACTGCCGGATTAAAACTTCTTGTGCAGCAGGAGTCCGGGCGTGCGCTTGGGTACCAAGCCCAACGGATTGCTGATGGCTGGATCGACTGCACTCGCGGAATTGACGTTGAGCCCGACGCCTACGCCCCATTCGCTTTTCTGATCCAGCGGCATCACCACGCCCTTCGCGTCGCGGTTGTAGCTAAGTCCGAACGGCAATTCGATGCCGGACACCGACTCGGCAGTGTGAGGTTTGAGACCAAGTTGACTGCGCGTGAATTGCGCACGCAGCGTATCCGCGTCCAGGTTGACGGGCGGATGCAGGTCGGCGGGCGGTGCAATATTGGCGGCAATGTTTTGTGCGCAGGCGTTCGGCACGCATAAACCGGTGACCGCTACGCTTGCGGCAATCAGCGTCATCATTCGATGCATCGCGCCCCTCCTGCGTGTTGTTATATGCCGGGCTGCTCAGGCAGTCTTGGTATCCGGATCGGTAAACGGTATTATCAACCGGAAAGTGTGACTTATTCAACAGTTGCGTGAACCCCGCCGCACACCGGATTTATGACGAAAACAGGTGACCAGAGGGTCGTTTACCATCCCGCTCGCCTGCATGAACGCATAACAAATGGTCGTTCCAACGAATCGAAACCCACATTTTTTCAGTTCCTTACTTAGCGTATCTGAGATCGGGGTAGAGGTCGGAATATCGTGCGTGCGACGCCGGCGATTCTGCCTGGGATTACCTTCCACGAATTGCCGTATATAGCGGTCGAAAGTGCCAAATTCGTGCTGCACCGCAATAAAAGTGCAGGTATTGAACTCGCGTAAAATCCCTGGCATGAAAAAGTGCCCCAAGTGCGGTTACGAACGCCAACCGGCCGACGTCGGCGGCGAGGGAATTTGTCCTGCGTGCGGACTGGTATTTGCAAAGTGGGCGGGGCATACGCTGGGTACCGCGCGCTTGCCGCGTGAACGGGAAACGCAGCGTGACCATGAGCAGGCGGGCGGCAGGCTGGACGCGCTGATCGCCAGACTGACGTTTGTCGAATCGCGCACCGATCCTTTCATGTTCTGGGGCCGCGTCGGCGTATTCGCCGTGTTGTTCATATGGGGATGGTATTTTATTTTGCTCGACTATCGCAGCGCGGAGATCATGGGATCTTTTCTGCATCGGGTTGATCTGGTTTTTCACGAGGCCGGACACGTGTTGTTCATGCCGTTCGGCGCGTTTATGGCGATCCTGGGTGGAACTTTGGGTCAGCTCATCATGCCCATAGTGGTGATAGTCGCGCTCATCGTCACCGCTAACGATACATTCGGCGCATCGGTGGGACTGTGGTGGCTGGGACAGAGCTTCATGGACTGCGCGCCCTATATCGCCGACGCGCGGGCGCTGCAACTGCAGCTGGTCGGCGGCGGTACCGGGGCGGACCGGCCGGGCATCCACGACTGGGAGAATATCCTGCTCGACCTGAATATGATCCAGCATGACAAGCAGATCGCCGCGGCGGTGCATGTGCTCGGCGCGCTCGTGATGCTGATCGCATTTGCGTGGGGCGCCTACCTCTTGTTGCAACAGTACCGCAATCTCGACGGCGCGGAGTAAAGCATGCTGCGCGCAACTCATCTGAAACTCGTTACGGAGCCGGGCGACAGCCGCGCTGCTGAGTGGATCGCCGCGCTGGCGGCCGATTACGCGGCGGCGGACGCCGAATTGCTCAAGCGCGTTCTCGACTGGGTGGCGCCGCAATTGCAGGAGCGCGCGGGCAAGGGCGGGGAGTCCGCGCTGGCGCATGCGCTGGGCGTTGCGACCACCCTGCGCGAGCTCAAACTCGATGTCGAGTGCGTGGCGGCGAGTTTGCTGGTGGAGGTCGCCACCGCACACGAAACCGTGTTGCAGATACGCGACCGGTTCGGCGTGCGCATCGCCGAACTCGCGGATGGGGTGGCGCGCATGGCGTTGATTGAAAGCCTCGGCGGGCGTACGGAGCGCCGGGACGGGCAGCCGGCGCAACTGGAGAGTCTGCGCAAGATGCTCCTCGCCATGGCGCAGGACGTGCGCGTCGTGGTGATCAAGCTGGCGGAACACACGCAGACCATGCGTTACGTGGTCAAGTGTGATGACGTGCAATTGCGTCACGATATGGCGCGGCTCGCGCTGGATATTTTCGCGCCGCTCGCCAACCGGCTTGGCGTATGGCAACTCAAATGGGAACTCGAGGACCTCGCGTTGCGCGTACGGGAACCGGAAACCTATAAGCGCGTCGCCCGGCTGCTCGATGAGAAACGCAGCGGCCGCGAGGAGTATATCGACGCCGCAATCGCGCGCTTGCGCGAGGAACTTGCGCGCGCGAACATCAACGCCGAGATCAGCGGGCGACCGAAGCACATCTACAGCATCTACAACAAGATGCGCCGCAAGGGCGTTGATTTCGATGCGCTCTACGATGTGCGCGCGGTGCGCGTGCTGGTCGACGACGTAAAAGACTGCTACGCGGCGCTCGACGTCGCGCACCGCTTGTGGACGCCGGTGGCGCGCGAGTTCGACGATTACATCGCGAAACCCAAGAGCAATAATTACCGCTCGCTGCATACCGCGGTGATGGGCCCCGGCGACAAGCCGCTGGAAATCCAGATTCGCACCTTCGAGATGCATCAGCACGCGGAACTGGGCGTTGCCGCGCACTGGCGTTACAAAGAAGGCTCGCGCAACGATACCGGCTACGACGAGAAGATCGCGTGGCTGCGGCAAATCGCAGAATGGAGGGATGAGTTCGCCGATGCGGGCGACGTCCCTGCGCAATTTCGCGGCGAGCTGTTCGCCGACACCATTTACGTGCTCACGCCGCAGGGCAGGGTCATCGACCTGCCGCGGGATGCGACGCCGATCGATTTTGCGTATCACGTGCATAGCGATCTCGGCCACCGCTGCCGCGGCGCGCGGGTCGACGGCGCGTTGGTGCCGCTCAATACACCGCTTGCGAACGGGCAGCGGATTGAAATCATTTCCGCCAAGCAGGGCGGGCCCAGCCGCGACTGGTTGAACCCGGCGCTCGGCTTTCTCAAAAGTGCGGGCGCGCGCGGCAAAGTCAGGCAGTGGTTCAACCGTTTGAACCATGACGTATCGGTGGCGGAGGGGCGCGACATCGTCGCCAAGGAGTTGCAGCGCCAGGGCATGACGAGTGTGAATCTCGACAAGTTCGCGCAAGAGTCCGGGTTCGCCAAGCTTGACGATTTTCTGGCCGGGATCGGCCGCGGCGAAATCAGTCCGCGGCAGATTCAGACCGCATTGCGCGTTGGGGATCGCCCGCCGGTCGTTGCCGACCAACAGCCGATTGTCGGCAAGTCGCGCGCGCAGCCGGGCGGCATATTGATCGTGGGTGTCGATAAACTGCTCACGGTTCCGGCCAAATGCTGCAAGCCCGCGCCGCCTGACGCGATCATCGGGTTCGTGTCGCGCGGCCGCGGGGTGACCATACACCGCCGGGGCTGCGGCAACGTCAAGCGCCTCGCCGCCGAGCGGCTGATCGCGGCGGATTGGGGCCGGTCCGAGGAAGCGACATTTCCGGTCGATGTCGTGATCGAGGCCACCGATCGTAGCGGTCTCTTGCGCGACATCACGGAAATCTTTTCGCGCGAACATATCAATGTAACCGCCACCAACAGCGCGAGTCGGGACGTCTCGGCGCGCATGCTGCTGACCGTCGAGATCAAAAATCTGCATCAGTTAAATCGGGTGCTGGTGCTGATCAGAGACGTGCCGGGCGTGGCGCGCGCCGGGCGGCGTTAATCGCAGAGCGTCAGCGTCAGCGGGCCGAGCGCGAGCCCGTTGAACTCGGAAGTCCAGGTTTCGCCTGTTCTTATCGGCAGCGCCGCGGTCAACGTGCCGGTGGTGACGATTTCGCCGGTGGCGAGCGCGTCAAACTGCGGCTGTGTGGCGAGGATGTCGGCAAGGAATGCGAGCGCGAGCGCCGGATGATCGAGTGCGTTGCTGCCCACGCCGCGGTCGCGGATTTTTCCGCTGCAGCTCAATGCGATCTGGCAATCATGTATCTGCGCCGCGAGTTTTTCGATTTCGGCAGAATCGACGGCGCGCGGTTTGCCGACGACCAAGCGCCAGTGAAACGACTGGTCTGCCGCCGAGTCGGCGGACTTGAACTGCCAGTTCGAAAAATGACAGTCGACGATTTCGAAACTCGGCGCGAGCCATTCGATGGACCGCAGGATGGTCGCCGGATCCTTGCAGCCGACGGGCACCGGCCCGCGCAGCTTGAACGCAATTTCCGGCTCCAACCTTGGTGCAACACTGCCGCGCAGCGGGAGCGTGGCGTGGTTGTTCGTCGCGTAGACGAGCGTGCTGTCATAGACGTGCGCCCAGATCGGCGAGGTCGCGCCATATTCGGCCCAGATATTGCGATTGGTGAAGCC
>JANNPG010000324.1:0-1513 GCA_031399805.1 Betaproteobacteria bacterium
AGCAAAAGGCAAGACTTGACCACGATGCCCATGGACCGTGTCGACTTGCATTTACATCCTGAGTTGAGTAAAAATACTCAATACATTGAGTAAATTGTAAATGGCTTACATCCGTCCCCACGCTGCCACGCTGGCCCGCCGGCTCGCGGAGCCGCGGCGATTCATCCAGGCGGTCGCCGGGCCGCGGCAGGCGCCTGCGAGCTTTTCTATTGGCGTGAGCGCGACAAGGAAGTGGATTTCATCGTGCGTGCCGGCCGTCGCCTGACAGCGATCGAAGTGAAGAGCGGCCGCTCCGGCCATGCGCAGCCCGGCCTCGCCGCGTTTGCCGCGGCGTTCAAGCCGAAGCGCAAGCTGCTGATCGGCGGCGATGGAATTTCGCTGGAGGAGTTTCTCGCCCGGCCGGTCGGGCACTGGATATCTGAATAAGGCCGGGCCGGCGCGGGGATCGCGACCGCGCGAGCGGCGGGACGTAAACGTCTGGCCTTCCGCCTCCTACTCTCCCGCTCATCGCGCCCTGCTCACCGCTTACGCCCCACGGCTCTTACTCATCCCTCATCCTTCCGCCTTCATCCTTGTCCTCAACTCCTTCCGCCTTCATCCTTGCTCTTCACCCTCGTCAGCGGAAAAGCTACACTGATCCCATTTATTCACGCCTTGCGCAAGCGGCGCCGCGGCGGTTTCGCCGGCGTTGCATCGATCGTCTCGAATTGGTTGATCTTAACCGCACCCTGCGGAAACCGCGCGGTGATTTCCAGCTCCCCGCCCATGGCTTCGACATACGAGCGCAGGGTCGAGATGTACACGTCGGTCCGGCGCTCGATCTTCGAAACGTTCGCCTGTCCGACGCGTAACTCGCGCGCGAGCTGCTCCTGCGACAGTTGCCGGGCCTGCCGCAGCTCATAAAGCGGCATCTCCTGCATCAGCACGTTGGCGCGCGCATCGGCGCGCTTGCGCGCATCGGCAGGCATCTTCGCCCGCAGTTCCTTATAGGGTTTTGCCATGTTTCCTCGCTTCCTCTTTTAGTTCGCTCAAGTGCTCGTCGTATAGACGGTCGGCAAGCGGAACGTTAATGTCGTACCACCGGTTGTTGCCCGTCTTGTCGCCGCCGATCAGCAGGATCGCGGCGCGTCTCGGATCGAACGCGTCAGAGCCCCTAACATAACGAAACGCGTGATGCGCTGTCACGATTTTGGCTCAGAACGCGAAGCAAGACACGCGGCTTAGTCATTCTAAGCAAGGGACTTTTGACAACGCGGCGCCGTGACTCGTTAGCCGCAGGCCAGTTTGCGGGAACGGTGCCGTAGCACTCGGATTGTACTTGCGCCACCCGGCCCCCGTCTCCGCCCCAACGACAAGATCCTTTCGCCGAGAACCGGGGGCTACAGGCCAAAACTCGTGCCAGCCCGAAAGGGTTGCAGCCAGAATCGGCGCTGGCCGCGTTGCTCGTCTAGCGAATACATTGAGTATTCGCTTCACCGGGCGCCTTGCCATCACCAATTCTGGCTGCAACGCA
>JANNPG010000359.1:0-9748 GCA_031399805.1 Betaproteobacteria bacterium
TTGAATGGTACGTGTATCAGGTCGACGCCAGTCTTCAGCTTGAAGAGTTCGGTGTTCATGTGCGGGAATCCGCCGATGCCCGAGGAGGCATATAAGAGCTCACCCGGCTTCTTCTTCGCGAGGACGATCAGGTCCTTGACCGTCTTAACCGGCAGCGACGGATGGACGACGAGCGCGCTCTCGCCGAAGCCGATCATGGCAACCGGCGCGAACGAATTGACGAGATCCACCGGCACCGTCGGCTTGTCGATGAGGAAGCCATAGGCGGTGGAAGTCATCATGAAGGTGTAGCCATCCGGCGGCGCCGCGGTCGCGATCTGGAGTCCGACGATGCTCCCCGCGCCGGCGCGACTGTCGATGATCACCTGCTGCTTGAACCGGCCGGTCAGCTCGGCGGCGAGCAGCCGTCCGACGATGTCCGTGCTGCCTCCCGGCGGCCTCGGGATGATGATGCGTATCGGTCTCTCCGGCCAACTCGCGGCCGAAGCCGTGGAAGCAAGGACGATCGGCGCGAGGAGCAGCGCCAGCGTAGTTAGCGAGAGCGGCCAGCGGGTCATGACGCTCCTCCTGAGGACATTGGCAAGCGAGTATCCAGTGTAGCGCAAAAGACCGATGACGTTGGCCGCCGCCTATCACCGTGCGAAAGCAGCGGAAGTGCGTCGTCGCCTGCGCACGGACCTCCTCCGCATGCCTTGTGCGCCATTACCCAGACGAGAATTTTTGCGATCGGTCGCAGCAAAAAAACAGGGCCGCTAAAAAACGGCCCTGAATCGCAGTCGAATTCTGGCGTGCCAAAGCGGATGAAGCTGGGCACTGGCGCGAGGTTGTCTTGGTATTCTAACAGGGGAGTTCGAGCCCTTGTCGGCTCCCCGAACAGGGCAAATCTGGGCACTGGCTTGTCAAGATTCCGACTGGTTGATGGCTTTCCCCCATGGCTTTCCTGTTCTTTCGCGGCTCAGCCTTTTTCACAGTTGACCCCGGCAGTTTCTAGCAACTGACGCATCGACCCGCTCACGGAGTTGCAGGCGTGTTGCTTGCCCGTAATAGCGATAGCCCAAGACCCATTGTCACGCCGCTTTCAGGGCAAAATCAACGCACAGCGCATCGAACGAAAATACGATCTGCCTGTCACTTAACCGCGAACTGAACCGGGGGTGCGGTCCGGAGCTTGCGCGCGAGGCGGGCAAACTCACGATCGAAGGTTTCGATGCGCGCCGCCACATGCGACGAAGCAGCGATCATCGCATCGCCAAAATCCATTCCCCCCTTGTACCAACACACCGCTCGCGCGGTCACGGCGCCATCCTCGATTGAAACACGCTGCAGGCTGAGCAAAGCGTCGAGCGCACGACCGATTTCAGCGCGCGAACTGCGGTAGTAGCTCTCCAGCGTGTAGACGACCTCGGTCAGCGCGGCGCGGGTCAGGAAGCAGTCGTTCCCGGCGATGATTTCTAACGCGCGCGGGGACAGCGCCGGATCATCCTTCAGGAGATAGCGCAACAGGATATTCGTGTCGATGCTGATCATCGCGATGTCCTGCGCTTGTGCTCCTTGCGCACGGCTGCCGTCCGCACTGCCCGCGCGATATCCGCTTCCGTCGCCGCCCGACGCCGTGTCTTGAGAATGCCGTAACCCTCCTTCGCCCCAATGCGCTTGCCGGCCCCGACGGGGCGCAACAATATCCCCTCCGCCGTGCGCTCGAACGCCACTTCGCTGCCGATGCGGATCTGCTCGGCCTCGCGTACGTGGCGAGGGATCACCACCTGCCACTTGCTGGAAACTTTCGACGTGTCCATGGGGTACTCCTGATCGTTCAACGGTAGTAAGACGTATTGTGCCCGACCGCCACGGCGCTCGCAACCTGCGGCGTCGCCACGCAGGGATAGGCATGCCCCGGATTTCAGCCCTCGGTGCTGCTTCGAAAGCATAGGCTGCAGTCGCCATGGCGGTGCGTCGATCAACACACGCCAGCAGCGGCTATTACGCCAATTCGAGCCGATCGTTCTGCGAGAACGGATCGATGTTGATCCGGAGCGAATGAATGGTAGTCGTCGGCACCTTGCGACGATCGACGTTCTTCAGTCGTACGAAACCAATGGCTACAAGCTTGCCCAGGGTGCGCGTAAGGTTCGATTGTGCGCGGCCCGTCAACTCCGCGAGCTCGGCAATTGACTGCGGTTTCTTGTCGCGAATAATGGCCAAGAGTTCACGGTTCTGGGGTGTCAGCAACCGCAACAGCGCTTCGACAGAGTCGAATGTCGTGCCCCCGGCGTCCTTCGGCGCCAGCCTTTCCCCGCGAGCGACAGCCTTCATTTCTTTGCGCAGCGACGCATGGCCTTGAATCTTGAAATGCTTCATGGGCTATCTCCTTTCGTTACCTCGACGACCTCGAACGGGATACCGTGCTCCGTAAGCACACGTTCGACCTCATCGAAAAAATCATCAAGCAATGTTTCTGCGTCCTTAAACGCATAAGGACGGCCCTCGTCTGTTTCCGTCCGATGCCAGTGATCCATCGATTTGGCGCGCTTCTTGAACCGCGCTCCTTTGGCCGGAACACTGTGTGCGTTATCAAAACCGATCAGTCGCCGGTTGTCTGGACCATGCAAGGTAAACGAGTAATCCAATCCATGCGGTTTTCCATCGCTCACTTCCACTTTCCTGATCTCAAACTTCAGCCAATAACCACCAGCATAACGGTGTACATGCCCGTTGAAACCCAGCAAGAATTCAAGCGTATGTTCGCCGGTCTTTTTTGGCATCTATTAATTACCATATCCTCACAGGATAAGTATAATCGAATTGAATTCCCGTGGTCAAGGCCGTCGTGGGGCGGCGGCGAGTCGGCGCACCGCCGTCTCGCGCGAGCAGCTCGGCTGCCGGTTGTGGCGTGCACCCTCGATGCAGGGGCGATACACGACCGTTGGCAATTTCTGGCTCGCCCGGAGAGATTGTTCATCGGTCGCATGGCCTCTGCGACCGATGAATCCCTTGCCGCGACGCGGCGGCGGGACCGCGCGCTCAATGTGACATTAAAAGTGGCGAAGAGACCTGATCAGTTAGCGATATGGCTCTCACCGGCGCGCGTCCAACCCGATGTTCACTGGACATCGGGTTGTCGAACTCCGGGAGTTCTACATCCATCCGGGACTATCAAACAAAAAAAGAGCCACCGCATTGGTGGCTCTTTTTTTGTTTGGCGCGCCCGGAGAGATTCGAACTCCCTACCCCTTGGTTCGTAGCCAAGTACTCTATCCAGATGAGCTACGGGCGCTATGAGTGTCTAACATAATGAAACACACGTGCGTTGCAGCCAGAATCGTAACAGCGCACGCGCGTTTCATTGTGTTAGACACTCTAGAGGCCGCGAATTATAGCAGAGAGCCCGCCGCGCCGGAACCGCCCGGCGTCGCCTCGTTTATATTGTTACTCCACCGGATCGACATCGAGCCGCACCGCGATGCCCGCAAGCTCTCGCGACACCGGCGGATAGCGTTTCATCACCAGCGGGTCGTGCCCTGGAATGATGTGTTTGGGCGAGGCGGCGAGCCGCCGCAGCTTGTCGTAGCCTTCGAGCATTTCCGCCAGATCGAACACCAGCGGGAAACAGCGGCCCTGCTCCATGTGCTCATAATAGTGGCTGGCGTCCGAGGCGAGCACGACCCAGCCGCGCTTCGTATGCACGCGCACCGATTGCAGGCCCTGGGTGTGCCCGCCGATATGATGGACACTCACGCCGGGCGCGATTTCTGCGTCGCCGCGGTGAAAGATCACACGCTCCTTGAACACCAGGCGCACCATGCCGACCACGTGGTCGACTTCGTACGGGCGGCTGAAAAACGGCTTGCGCATGTGACGGCCGGTGACGAACTCCATTTCCTCGTCCTGCAGATGAAACTGCGCGTTCGGAAAGTCGAAGCACGTGCCGGCATGATCGTTGTGCAGATGCGTGATCACGATATCCTGCACGTCCTGCGCCTTGACGCCCAGTAATTCGAGCCCCGCGTGCGGTTCGCGCACGAGCGTGCGCTTGCGCCTGGCAGCCACCGCCGCGTCGAAACCGGTGTCGACGACGATCAGGCGCTCGTCGTTGCGTATCAGCCAGATGAAATAATCCATCGGCATGGGACCATCGTGCGGATCACCGCCGATGAAATGCTCCGGCCGGCGTCCGTCGCGCTCGGCATACTTGATCGCGAAAACCTCATAGGTCGGCAGATTCATACGGACTCCATCCGGTGCCGGTTCATCGGTGGCCTACTTTTTTCTGACCTGCGCGACGCGCTTCGGTTTCGCAGTCAACCGCATCAGCTTGCCGATATCGCTCACCTGCTCTATGCCACCGATCAGTTCGGCGAGCTGCGCCGCGTGCGCTGCGCCGATCACGGGCGGCGCAAGACTGTCGAACTTCGCGCGCAGCTCGGCATCCGACATCGGATTCTGAATTGAACCTTTCGGATAATCAATCTGCGCGACATGCGTGCGCCCGTCGTTCATCGTCATCGTCATTTTGCACGACACCCCGCGCAGCAGCGACGCATCGGTCGTGAACTCCGTGAGCTCCGATAGCCGGCGCAGAACCGGGTCCCTCAGCTTGCGATCATTGTATTGCTTGAGCAGGGCCTGCCCTTCCTTCAGCGCGACCGCGATCGAATACGGCAGGCTGACCTGCGCTTCGTGATAAGTCTGCGGCCTTGCGTTCTGGTGGTAATGCGCCCAGTCGGGATGGCGCGCCATCGCGATATGCCTCACCTCACCTAGCGCCGGCTTGTCGCGCCGGCGTATCTCGAGCGCGCAGTCGATCGCATTGTGTATCGGCCGCGCGCACGAATACGGTTTGAACTCGATGTCGAGCGGGTACGGCTTGTCGAGGCCGGCAACCAGCTCTTTCGCGTCGGATTTGTCCGTGAAGGTGCGCAGAAAACCGCGCTCGCCTTCGAATATGGTGTCGGCACCCGTGAATCCGAAATGCGCCATGCCGGCTGCGGTCAGGCCATTGCGCGCCGCCGGCCCCGGATTGAAACGCTTCTGCATCGAAGGGCCGTACATTTCCATCAAGCCGGAGGCCTGCGCCCCTGCGAGACCGAATGCGGAAGTCAGCTTGGCGGGCGTGAGCCGGTAGAGCTTGGCGGCGGCGACCGTCGCACCGAACACGCCGCAGGTGGGTGTCGTGTGAAAGCCGCGGTTCCTGAGCGATGAGTTCGCCGCGCGGCTCACGCGCTCCATCATCTCGCAACCTGCGGCAAGCGCAACCAGCAACTGCTTGCCGCTCGCGCTGTGCTGCTCGGCGGCCGCCAGCGCCGCGGAAAATACCGGCGGGCTGAAATGAAAGAGTGCCAGCACGTCGATGTCGTCGAGCTCGATGCTGTGCGAGGAAATCGCGTTCGCGAACGCGGCCTGCGCGGCGGGCACGCGCACCGTGTCGCCTATCAGCGTTGCCTCGGCCTTGGTGCCGCAGCACTGCGCAAACATGCGCGCGGCGTGCCCGCTCTCGGTCTGGCTGCCGGCGATCGCCACACCCAGATAGTCGAGCAGCAGGCGCTTGACCGCCGACCGCGACGCATCGGGAAGCTGGCGGTAATCGTACTTATGGAAATGATGTGCGAGTTGGGTAGCGATTGGAGAAGTCATGACCGTCCAGTATTCGGGGTGGATTGAAAAATTCGCTCAGGAAACCGCAGGCGCTGCAAGTAGCGCGATGAGATCGCGGGTGTCGTCCAGCGTGTCGAGCCGGGCCACGAGCTGCATCACTTTGTCGACGTTGTGCGGCGCGAGACACGCGCGCGCGACGTGGCGGAACTTGTATTCGACATCCGCCGGCTGCAGCGGATTTTCGGGGCTGCCGCGGCGATGCAGAATCTCGCGCTCGAGCGTGCGCCCGTCGCGCGTCGTGACGCTGACGCGCGCCGCGTGCCGAAACGCCGCCCCCATGCCCTCGATCGCGGGATCAACACGCGCGCTGATGCGCTTGATGAAATCGAGAATTTTCGGGTCATGCAGGCGGTCCTCGCGGTACTGGTCGACAAACGCCATACCGTCGAGTGCGATTACCGCCAGGCCGTAATACAGATTCATCTGCGCCGCGGTCACGCCCTGCGCCTTGTATTCCCACGCGCAATGCACATGCGTCATGTGGCTCAGTCCCGCATCGACGGTGGCGATATCGTCAGCTTTGAGCCCGTTCTCGCGCATGAGGTCGGCGAGCGCATCGAGCGCGGTATGGATGCTGGTGACGCTCGCGTGCGGCTTGTAGCCGACGTTGAGCGTCTCCCACACCGTGCCGAGCCCGGCGGTCAGGCGCAGCGCATTGGGCTTATCCGACAACGAACTTAAAAAACCGCCGTACGGCGCCTCGAGGACATCGGTGATGCCGGTGAAACCGCGCCGCGCCAGCAACGCCGAGTAGACACCGCTTTGCGCCGCGCGGCCGCAATGAAAGCGCTTGACCATCGCGCCCTCCTGCGCCGCCATCAGCCCCCCTGCCTGCGAGCCGACGATACCGAGCGTGTGCTGCATCTGGGCCGCGTCGAGGTTCAACATGCGCCCCGCGGTTGCCGCGGCGACGAATGCGCCCGACGTGCCCTGCGGATGGAAGCCGCGCAGGAACAAACTCATGGTCGCGGCATTGCCCACTCTGGTGCCGACTTCATAGCCAGCGATCATGGCGGTGATCACATCGCGTCCCGGCGCGCCACCCGCGGCCTCGGCGAAAGCCAGTGCGACCGGCGTGGCGAGCGAACCCGGATGCACGATGGATTCCTTGTGTATGTCGTCGAGCTCGAACGCATGTCCCGCCGTGCTGTTCACCAGCACCGCGTGCGCCACCGTCGTCTTGCGGCCGCTGCCGAAAATGGATGCGACGGATTGCGCACCCTCTTCTTCCACCATCGCCTGCACGTGCCGCGTCCACGGCAGCGTGACGCCGAAGAGACAGCAGCCGATGCTGTCGAGCGCGCAGTATTTGATGCGCTCTAGGGCTTCGCGCGGAATGTCCGCGAACTTGAGGTTCGCCGCGAACGCGGCAAGATCACGCGTCGCATGGGGAAGTAACGGCGGCTGGGCGCTGCTCATGACGCGACGTCCGCGCGGGTGCCGGCGGGAAACACGGCGCGCATGCACACCGGTTGTGCCGCATCGGATGGCACGAACACTGAACGTGCCGCGTATAGGCAATAGAGGACACCGATCAGTGCCCGGCCGGATAGTTTCATTCACTCCCCTCTTGTCCTGCTTATTGCCTGCTGACTACGCCTGATTCATGCTGTGCCGTGCCGCCGGCCTTGACTCGCCAGCATGCCGGCGAGTGCATTGACGAGCCTTGATGAAGTGCACCCCTCGATCAGCGCGTCCCTCACTTTATAACCACCATGCGAGCGAAGCAATAGCCGCCGGCCCGGCACCGACGAATTGCATTCAACGGCGGTCGGCGCCGACCGCTTCCGCGACCGACTTGAAACCGTCCGCGCGCAACCGCGCGGCGAGTTCGCGCTTGATGCGCCCGATCAATTCTGGTCCGTGAAAGACCAGCGCGGAATAGAGCTGCACCAGCGACGCGCCGGAACGGATCTTGGCGTACGCGTCCGCGCCGCTCGTAACGCCACCGCAACCGATGATGGGCACGCGTTCGCCGACGCAGCGGTACATTTCCGCGAGGCAGGCGTTGGCCCGCGCGCGCAACGGCAGGCCGGACAGGCCGCCGCTTTCGTATGCATGACGGCTGCTGAGACTCGCCGGCCGCTCCAGTGTGGTGTTGCCGACGATCAGCCCGTCGATTTTCGTCGTCAGCGCAACGTCGGCGATGTCGCGCACCTGATCAGCCTCGAGATCGGGCCCGACCTTGACCAGCAAGGGCGGCGACCGCCCGGTGCGCGCGGCCGCGCGTTCGCGCGCTTGCAGCACGCGCGTGATCAATTCCTGCATCTGGTCGCGCGCCTGCAGGTCGCGCAGCCCCGGCGTGTTGGGCGAGGAAAGATTGCAGACGACATAATCGGCGAGCCCGCAGACGGCCTCTATGCCCTGCGCATAATCGCCCGCGGCGTCAGTGGCATCGCGATTCTTGCCGACGTTCGCCCCCACAATGCCGCGCGCACCGGCGCCGGGTTGCCGCTTTGCGAGCTGCGCGGCAAACGCCGCGAGTCCCTTGCTGTTGAAGCCCATGCGGTTGATCACGCCCTGATCTTCGTCGAGACGGAACAAACGCGGCCTGGGATTGCCCGGCTGCGCCAGCGGCGTGACCGTTCCCGCTTCGACAAACCCGAATCCGAGCGCGAGCATCGCGTCCGTCACTTCGGCGTCCTTATCGAAGCCCGCGGCAAGTCCGAGCGGATTGCTGAAGTCGAGATTCCATATGCGCGTGGCGAGCAGCGGATCATCGGCCTGCGCGCTGGCGCCGGCCAGGCCGTGCCTCAACGCCCAGATCGTCGCGCCGTGCGCGGTCTCGGGATCGATGAGATGCAGCAGCGGACGCGCGAGACGATAACCGGGATTTGCCATGAATTCGTAGTCGCTGATGTAATCTTTAGGTTCGGCCTGCGCCTGCGTCTGCGTCCACCGTGCGCATGGATTGCGTGCGCCGGAATCGAATGTCGATTCTGCTACAATCGGCGCAAACTCTACACGATGATGCGGTGGCGGGCAACGCAACGGTCGTCGTCGTGAATCACCGCGAGGTTCTGCCATGAAACGCCTGATTGTCGCGATCACCGGTGCCTCCGGCGTCATCTACGGCATACGCGCGCTCGAGGCGCTGCGCGGGGTGACGGGAATCGAGACGCACCTGATACTCACGCCGTCCGCCGCGCGCACCATAATCGAAGAGACCGATTACAGCGTCGACAAAGTGCGCAAACTCGCGCACCACCAGTACAACTACAAGGATATCGGCGCGTCGATTTCGAGCGGATCGTACAAAACCGAAGGCATGCTGGTCGCGCCGTGCTCGGTAAAATCGTTGAGCGGGATCGCCCACTGTTATAACGACGAGCTGGTGGTGCGCGCCGCCGACGTCTGCCTGAAGGAGCGCCGGCGCGTGGTGCTGCTGTTCCGCGAAACGCCTTTGCACGCCGGACATATCGCGCTGATGGCGCAGGCGACGCGCAACGGCGCCATCGTGATGCCGCCGGTGCCGGCGTTCTACAGCCGCCCGCAGAGCATCGACGATCTCGTGATGCAGACGGTCGGCCGCGCGCTGGATCTTTTCGGCATCGACGCGCACATCGTCAAACGCTGGACCGAGTCCGCGCCCGCCGCCACCGCGGGCAAAAAGCGCAGCAGCAGCAAGTAAGCCGTCTGCGATGGCCACGCCGAACGCCGCCGCCGGCGATCACGAGTCCGCGTTCTGGCAGTTTTCGCTCGACCTCTACGCGCGTCCGCGCGTGGCCGACGCCTGTCTTGAACTGCAGGACAGCGCGGGTGTTGACGTCAACCTGCTCTTCTACCTGTTGTTCCTCGCGACTCGCAGCCGCCAGGTTGGTCGCGGCGACGTGGCGCGCATCGATGCGCTGGTTGCGGCGTGGCGCGAGCGCGCGGTGCTGCCGTTAAGGACGTTGCGGCGCACACTCAAAACCGGCATCGCGCCGTTTCCGCTCAAAGATACCGCATCCCTGCGCAGCGCGATCAAACGCATCGAGCTCGACGCCGAACGCATCGAACAGGACATGCTTGAACGCTTGTCACCTGCGCCTGATACCGGAATTCCGGCCGCCTCACGCGCGGCGGCGGCGCGCGCCAATCTTGCCGCGGATCAAGC
>JANNPG010000378.1:0-15336 GCA_031399805.1 Betaproteobacteria bacterium
TGGTCGCCGGATCCGTGCAGCCGACCGGCACCGGCCCGCGCAGCTTGAATGCAATTTCCGGCTCCAGCCTCGGCGCGACACTGCCGCGCAGCGGGAGCGTGGCGTGGTTGTTCGTCGCGCAGACGAGCGTGCTGTCATAGACGTGCGCCCAGATCGGCGAGGTCGCGCCGTATTCGGCCCAGATATTGCGATTGGTGAAGCCGATTTTGCGGCCGACGCAGCGTTCGCCGCGTGCGCAGCGCAACTTGACCATTTCCGCGGCGACAGCGTAGGCCGCATTCCAATCGAAGGCCGGGTCGCGCTCGGTGGGCGTGGGGACGAGTCCGCCGCGATCGTAAGCGTCGAGCAGTTCGCGCGCGATGAGCTGAATGTCAGGCAATTTTCACTCTTTCATAAAAATTTTGAATCGCCAAGGACGCCAGGGAAAATCCAAGGATTTTGGATTCAGTGATTAATGTCAACGAATTGTTATACTTTTACATCCTTTTTTTATCCTTTGCGTCCTTTGCGTCCTTCGCGTCCTTCGCGGTTAAAGATTTTCATCTAGCGCAGCGAAAGCCGATATTATGATGCCCCGCCGCCGGATTGCGCGATAGATTGCGTCCGCGCTGCGTTGTCGTGATCTCTTCTGCCGGCGAGTCGTGGCCGCCGCCGCGCGTGCCGCGCACCGGTCCTGACGTCAATTCTTCGCGACCGTCGTTGGCGCGGTACGGGTAGGGCCGGTAGGCGCTCGCGACCCATTCCCAGGTATTGCCCGCCATGCCGAGCGCGCCGTAGGGACTCGCGCCGGCTGGAAACGCGGCGGCAGGCGCAGTTTCGTTGAATCGCATCGAGTACTGCGCGCGCGTGCGGTCGGGCGGCGTATTGCCCCACGGATATTTCCGGGCGTCGCTGCCGCGCGCGGCTTTTTCCCATTCGGCTTCGGTCGGCAGCCGTTTGCCGCGCCACGCGCAGAAGTCGCGCGCGCCCGCCCACGATGACTCGACGACCGGGTGATTTGCATATCCCTTGTCGGCGATCCAGCGGCCGCCAGTTTGATGAATGCGCGCATCGGCATCGTCGTCATCGTAGAGACGCTCGTTAAGTCTGTTGCGTGGCCCGTCCTGATTGAGAAACTCGGCGTACTGAGCGTTGGTGACCGGTAACCGGTCGATTGCAAAACTTGCAAGCTCGATCGAATGCGCTGGCCTCTCGTCCGCCGGGCCCTCGTTGCTGCCCATCGTGAATATTCCGGCGGCTACGTTCACCATTTCCGGTTGCGTATCCGTGCCCGCGGCACGCGCGCTTGCACCGGTTAAAATCCAGATGCCAAGGATCAGAATCAATTTCACTTCACGCGACGCCTTCGATCACTATCATTTCTGAATCGGCAACGCGCTGGCGCAGCGCTTTTGCGACCCGGTACTCGTCCGACGCCCACCACTGTTTTGCACGCGCCACGCTTGGAAACTCGAGAACGACAATGCGCGGCGGTTGCCACGAACCCTCAAGCGTTTCGCAGGCGCCGCCCCTGACGACAAATTTGCCGTCATACGCTGCCAGTGAGGCGGGCACCATTTTCTTGTAGTCGTCGTAACCGGCGGGATCGGTAACGTCGACTTCGACTATCACGTAAGCGGGCATGAATTCTCCATCGGGATGCGTAGCGCCGCACAGGCGTCCGTGCGGTGTTTCGAACTATATTGCGCACGGGGATTCGCCGCAACCGCGACAAGGCCGTGATTTAGGGTACGTTACAAAATGATGGGCTATATCCCCTCATGCTCCTTTTTGCATGGACTGTTTGAATTCGCGCTGAAACAGGCATTTATTTGAACGACTGCGCCGAAACGGGTAGGATCCCCCGCTTTCAGGCGCGTAGCTCAGCTGGTTAGAGCACCACCTTGACATGGTGGGGGTCGTTGGTTCGAGTCCAATCGCGCCTACCAATTGCCAAATCGGACGCGTTGCGCCGATTTGGCTCTGTGCGTCGGAACAGACGCGGAGCGCTGTTCAACGCACAGCCGCGGCAGGGTTGTTTTAATTTTGCGCGTTGAACGGTTCATCGAATCCGTTCCAACGCGGGTGAAGGCAATTTAGAGAAGTGAAGAAAAGCGAGAGTTATGACACCGCGAACTTGCACGTCTTTTCTACGACACTAGTCGTGCTGTTTTTTCGCGGTTTGAAAAAAGTGCGGCGGGGCCGCACTTTTTTTTCGTCTTCAGCGATGAACAAATCAATAAATGCCTAACGTAAAACTTCCCGACGGCTCTGTCCGTCAATTCGATAAACCGGTGACGGTCGCCGCGGTCGCCGCGGCGATCGGCCCTGGACTCGCCAAGGCGGCGCTTGCCGGCAAGGTCAATGGCGCGCTGGTCGACACCTCGTTCGTGATCGACAAAGACAGCGATCTCGCCATTGTCACCGACAAGAATCCCGAAGGTCTCGATCTCATTCGTCACTCGACGGCGCACCTGCTCGCGTACGCGGTCAAGGAATTGTTTTCCGACGCGCAGGTCACGATCGGGCCGGTGATCGAAAACGGGTTCTATTACGATTTTTCCTACAAGCGCCCGTTCACGCCCGACGACCTGGCGGCGATCGAGAAACGCATGGCGGAGCTGGCGAAACGCGATATTCCGGTGGCGCGTGAAGTGTGGCCGCGCGACAAGGCGGTGGAGTTTTTCAAATCAATCGGCGAACACTACAAGGCCGAGATCATCGCGTCAATTCCGGCGGGCGAAGACGTGTCGTTGTATCGCGAGGGGGATTTCATCGATCTGTGCCGCGGGCCGCATGTGCCTTCGACCGGCAAGCTCAAGGTATTCAAGTTGATGAAGCTGGCGGGCGCGTACTGGCGCGGCGACTCGAAAAACGAAATGCTGCAGCGGATATACGGCACGGCATGGACGAAGAAGGAAGACCAGGATGCCTACCTGCACATGCTGGAAGAAGCCGAGAAGCGCGACCACCGGCGACTGGCGAAGCAGCTCGATTTGTTTCACATGCAGGACGAGGCGCCCGGGCTTGTATTCTGGCATCCGCACGGCTGGACCGTCTGGCAGCAGGTCGAGCAGTACCTGCGCCACGTGTACCAGGACAACGGCTACCAGGAAGTGAAATGCCCGCAGATACTCGACCGCACGCTATGGGAAAAGTCCGGGCACTGGGAGAACTTCCGCGAGAACATGTTTACCACGGCAAGCGAGAACCGCGATTACGCGCTCAAGCCGATGAACTGCCCGGGTCACGTCCAGATTTACAATTGTGGCCTGCACAGTTATCGCGAACTGCCGTTGCGTTACGGCGAGTTCGGCGCCTGCCACCGTAACGAGCCGTCCGGCGCGCTGCACGGCATCATGCGCGTGCGCGGCTTCACGCAGGACGACGGCCATATTTTCTGCACCGAGGCGCAGGTCCAGTCCGAGGTGGCGAATTTCATCAATCTGCTCGTCAATGTCTACCGCGATTTCGGTTTCGACGAGATCATCTACAAGCTGTCGACGCGGCCGGTGAAGCGGGTCGGGTCGGATGCGACGTGGGATGTTGCCGAGAAAGCGCTCGCGGATGCATTGAACGACCAGGGCGTGCCGTGGGTGACGATGCCAGGCGAGGGCGCATTTTACGGTCCGAAGATTGAGTTTTCACTGAAAGACTCGATTGGACGCGTTTGGCAATGCGGAACGATACAGGTTGACTTCTCGATGCCGGGGCGGCTGGGCGCCGAATATGTGGCCGAGGACAATGCGCGCCGCGTGCCGGTGATGCTGCACCGGGCAATCGTCGGTTCGATGGAGCGCTTCATCGGGATTTTGCTCGAAAATTACGCCGGGGCGCTGCCGGTGTGGCTCGCGCCGGTGCAGGTCGTCGTCATGAATATCACCGACAGCCAGGCTGCTTACGCGGAACAGGTGGTGGGCGAATTCAGGCGCGCCGGGCTGCGCGCTGAATCCGACTTGAGAAATGAGAAAATAACCTATAAAATCCGCGAACATAGTCTGCAAAAGCGGCCTTATCAAGTCATCCTCGGTGACAAGGAGATGGCGGCGCAGACAGTTGCCGTGCGAACCCGCAAAGGCGAAGACCTCGGCCAAATGCCGATTCAGGCCTTCGTCGAGCGCCTGCAACACGAGGCGCTCCAGCTTGGGCGCGCGGCATAACTTTTTGATATAGCGGGGTTTTCATATAGTTCAGGAAAAAGAGCCGCGCATTAACGGCGAAATTAACGCTCCCGAGATCCGGCTGATCGGACCCAACGGGGAACAGGTTGGCATCGTCGCCATCGCGGTTGCCAATGCGCAGGCGGAAACGGCGGAGCTTGATCTCGTGGAAATCGCGCCGACGGCCGTGCCGCCGGTCTGCCGGATAATGGATTACGGCAAGTTCAAGTACCGTGAGAGCAAGCGGCGGCACGAGGCGAAACTCAAGCAAAAGCAGATCATCGTCAAGGAAGTCAAGTTTCGTCCGAGTACGGACGATGGCGATTACAAGATCAAACTGCGCAACCTGACGCGCTTTCTGGACGAAGGCGACAAGTGCAAGGTCACCTTGCGTTTTCGCGGACGCGAGATGGCGCATCAGGAATTCGGGATCCGGCTGATCGAGCGCGTGAAAAACGATCTCGAGCCGTTCAGCGTGGTCGAGCAGTATCCGAAAATGGAAGGGCGGCAGATGGTGATGGTGTTGTCGCCCAAGAAGACGGTGGTCAAGCCGGCGGCCGCGGCGGCACCGAAGAAGCCGGCAGCAAAGCCGGCGTCCGCCTCAGTTGCGGCACCGGTGGCAGCGGAAGCTGAAAAAAAGTAGTTGCAGTCAGAAGTAGTTGTCCGGGTTCCCGAAGTCTTCCCACTGGGAAGCACCCGGCGCTATGTCAGAAAAGGAGTAGTCATGCCTAAAATGAAGACCAAAAGCGGCGCCAAGAAGCGCTTCAGGGTGGCCGCCAGCGGCCGCATCAAACGCGGCAGCGCGTTCCTGCGCCACATCCTGACCAAGAAAACAACCAAGCGCAAGCGTCAATTGCGCGGCGGCACCGGCGTGCACGAGAGCGATCAGCACTCGGTGCACAAGATGCTTCCCTACGCGTAAGGAGATGAGCCATGCCTAGAGTCAAACGTGGCGTCACTGCACGCGCCAGCCACAAAAAAGTCATCGCGCGCGCCAAGGGTTTTCGCGGCCGCCGCGGCAACGTATTCCGTATCGCGAACGAAGCGGTCATGCGCGCGGGGCAGTACGCGTATCGCGATCGCCGCAACAAGAAGCGCGATTTTCGCAGCCTGTGGATCACGCGTATCAACGCTGCCGTGCGCGAGCACGGTTTGTCGTATAGCGTATTCATGAACGGGTTAAAGAAGGCGGCCATCGTCGTGGACCGCAAAGTCCTGGCCGACATCGCAGTGCTCGACAAGCCCGCGTTTACGAAGTTTGTCGAAAAAGCCAAAGCCAGCCTCGGCGTCTGAGCGGATGTGATGATGAAAAGGAGGCTGGCCTAGCTAGCCTCCTTTTTTTTCGGGTCACGCGGTGGAAAAACTCGACACAATAGTAGAGGAAGCGATTCGGTTGTTTGCCGGCATCATGGATGCGGCGCAACTCGAACAGGCCAAGGCGCGCTATCTTGGCCGCGCGGGTGCGCTCACCGAGCTGCAGAAAAGCCTCGCCAAGCTCGCGCCCGCCGAACGTCCGGCGATGGGTGCGCGCTTCAATGCCGCCAAGGAGAGAATCGAGGCGGCGTTGTCGGCGCAGCGCGAAAAAATCCAGGCGCTGAAACTCGACGCGCAGCTTGCGCAGGAAGCGCTCGATGTAACCCTGCCGGCACGCGGCGCCGGGGTCGGCGGATTGCATCCGGTCACGCGTACGCTGGATCGCATGGAGTCATTGTTCCGTTCCATCGGCTTCGCAGTCGCGGACGGTCCCGAAATCGAAACCGATTACTATAATTTCACCGCGCTCAATCAACCGGAGAACCATCCGGCGCGTTCCATGCACGACACGTTCTACGTCGATGACGGCAGGCATTTGTTGCGCACGCACACGTCGCCGATCCAGATTCGCTATATGGAAACGCACCAGCCGCCGATCAAAATCATCGCGCCGGGACGCGTTTATCGCGTGGACTCCGACGCGACGCATTCGCCGATGTTCCATCAGATCGAGGGATTGTGGATCGACGAGCAGGTGAGTTTTGCCGATCTTAAGGGCGTGATGGTGGATTTCCTGCGGCGCTTCTTCGAGCGCGAGGATCTTGAGGTGCGTTTTCGGCCGTCGTTTTTTCCGTTCACCGAGCCGTCGGCCGAAATCGACATGAGTTTTGGCGGCGGCTGGCTGGAGATCGGCGGGTGCGGCATGGTACATCCGAACGTCCTGCGCAACGTGAATATCGATAGCGAGAAATACCAGGGTTTTGCGTTCGGCCTCGGCCCCGACCGGTTGGCGATGTTGCGGTATGGCGTGAATGATTTGCGGTTGTTCTTCGAGAACGACCTGCGATTTTTAAGGCAGTTCAATTAATATGAAGTTTTCGGAAAACTGGCTGCGCACTTTCGCCGATCCGGCTCTGACGAGCCGCGAACTCGCCGGCGCATTGACGATGGCGGGGATCGAAGTCGAGGCGATAGACGCCGTGGCGCCGGCATTCGACAAAGTCGTGGTGGCGGAAGTCACCGATGTGCGCAAACACCCGGATGCCGATCGCTTGAGCGTGTGCCGGGTCAATGCCGGCGCAACCGAATTGCAGGTCGTGTGCGGCGCGCTCAATGTGCGAGCCGGCATACGCGTGCCGCTGGCGCAAGTTGGCGCGCGATTGCCCTCGCTTGAGATCAAGCAGGCCAAAGTGCGCGGCATTGAATCGAGCGGCATGTTGTGCTCGGCGCGCGAGCTTGGCATCGCTGACGATGCGTCGGGATTATTGATACTCGGCGCCGACGCGCCGGTCGGCATCGACATCCGAAAATACCTCGAACTGGACGATCAGCTTTTTACCATCAAGCCGACGCCCAATCGGGGCGACTGCCTGAGCCTGTTTGGCGTCGCGCGCGAAGTCGCCGCAATTACCGGCACCGCTCTGAAACCGCTCGAACCGGCGGCGGCACAGACGATAGCAGAGCGCATTGAGATTTCGTTATTGGACAAAGCCGCGTGCCCGCTGTATTGCGGCCGTATATTGCGCGGAGTAAACGCACGGGCGGCAACGCCGCGCTGGATGACACAGCGTCTTGAGCGCAGCGGTTTGCGCAGCATCGGCGCGATCGTCGACGTCACCAACTACGTGATGCTGGAACTGGGCCAGCCATTGCATGCGTTCGATCTCGCGCGCGTTGCCGGCGGGATACAAGTGCGTCGCGGCAAGCCGGGTGAGCATCTGATGCTCCTCAACGATCAGGACGTCGCGTTGACGCCGGATTTCCTTGTAATCGCGGACCATGCGAAGCCGCTTGCGCTGGCCGGCATCATGGGTGGCGCCGATAGCGCGGTCACTTTAAATACCGTCGACGTCCTGCTTGAGAGCGCGTTTTTTGAGCCGGCGGCGATCGCCGGTAAATCGCGCGTGCTGGGCTTTGGCTCGGAGTCGGCGTACCGGTTCGAGCGCGGCGTGGATTTTGAGGCGACTGTGCTGGCGATGGAGCGAGCGACACAGCTGGTGCTCGAAATCTGCGGCGGCAAGTGCGCACCGGTCTGTGAGGCGAGGGCAACGCTACCTGCGCGCGCTCCTGTGCGTCTGCGCGGCGCGCGTGCGCAGCGGCTGCTCGGCATCAAGCTCGATGTTCCGGAAATCGCACAACTGTTGCGCCGTCTCGGCTACGCATTCGAACTGCGTGGCGACGAGTTCAGGGTCGCACCCCCAAGCTACCGCTTTGACCTCGTAATCGAGGAAGATCTTATAGAGGAAATCGCGCGGATTCACGGCTATGACAATATTGCCGCCAACCTGCCGATTGCCGCCAGCGCGATGCTGCCTGCGACCGAGACGCGCGCGAGCATCGCGGCATTGCGCGATGTGCTGGTGGCGCGCGATTATCAGGAAATCATCAGCTACAGTTTTGTCGACCGGCAATGGGAGACCGATTTTTGCGCGAATGACGACCCGGTCATGCTGGCCAATCCGATTGCCGCGCACATGAATGCAATGCGTTCGAGCTTGCTGGGCAGCCTGGTTGACTGCGTCAAACTCAATGTCAGCCGGCAGCAGGAGCGCGTGCGTATTTTCGAACTCGGACGCTGTTTTTCGCGTGACGCCGCGGGCGGCTACGTGCAACGGGCGGTGCTTGGCGGCGTGGCGTATGGCAGTGTGATTGCCGAACAGTGGGGCGCCGCGAAACGGCTTGTCGATTTTTATGATGTGAAATCCGACGTTGAGGCGTTGTTGGGGCCGGGAGTTGCTACGTTCGAGACCACGAAACACCCTGCGTTACACCCTGGCAGGGCGGCAGGAATAGTGCTCAATAGCGAGCCGGTGGGATGGCTCGGCGAATTGCATCCGCGTCTGCAGCAGAAGTATGATTTACCTTATGCACCAATGGCTTTCGAGCTGAATCTCGACACGGTCACGCATCGCAAAATGGCGTGTTTCATGGAATTTTCCAAGCTGCCCAAGGTCCGGCGTGACATCTCCATCGAGGTGCCGGAAAAAGTAACTTGCCAAGCGATGCTCGATGCCCTTAAAAAGCACGCTCCCAGCGTCGTTTCAGAGGTCGCCCTGTTTGACCTGTATCGTGGCAAAGGCATTGATTCAGATAAAAAAAGTGTTGCGTTTCGGATATTATTGCAAGATACTCATAAAACGTTGACCGACGCTGAAGCCGAGACCACGATACAGCGGTTGCTTCAAGTGTTACAAGAACAATTTCAAGCAAAGCTCCGGAATTAGGGGAAAATATGACTTTAACCAAGGCCGAGTTGGCAGATCTGCTATTTGAGAAAGTGGGTTTCAACAAGCGCGAAGCCAAGGACATGGTGGAGTCTTTTTTCGAAGAGGTCCGCCTGGCGCTTGAGAACGGGGAGGGCGTTAAGCTTTCCGGTTTCGGTAATTTTCAGTTGCGCGACAAGCCGCAGCGGCCGGGGCGCAATCCGAAAACCGGCGAGGAGATTCCAATTACCGCGCGGCGCGTCGTGACGTTCCATGCGTCGCAGAAACTGAAGGCGATGGTCGAGCAAAATTACAATAATGGAAGCAAACCACAGTCCTAAGGAAGCGCTGCCGCCGATCCCCGCCAAGCGATATTTCACGATTGGCGAGGTGAGTGTACTGTGTGGCGTAAAGCCGCACGTGCTGCGCTACTGGGAACAGGAATTCACGCAGTTGAAGCCGGTCAAGCGGCGCGGCAACCGCCGTTACTATCAGCACCATGAGGTGTTGTTGATACGGCGTATACGGGACCTGCTCTACGACCAGGGTTTTACGATCAGCGGCGCGCGCAATCGTCTGGACGAGATTGTCGCGGAACCGGCCAAGGCCAGTCGCATTGCCGCCGCGGGCAAGTCAAATCTTGCCGCGGTGCGCAAGGAAATCAAAACCGTCCTCGACATTTTGCGCGGCTAATGCGCCCGCGCGGCCGGCGCAAGTCGGCGCAACCTCATCTGATATAATCCACAGCATCGGGGCGTAGCGCAGCCTGGTAGCGTACCTGCATGGGGTGCAGGTGGTCGGAGGTTCAAATCCTCTCGCCCCGACCATAGAAACTCAGCGAATTCAGGCAGAGGGCCGTAATCGGGTCGCATGAATATTTTTACTTCGCGTGCATGCCGCAGATCGCAATGCCGGAATGCCCCCAACCCCTCCGGGGGCCACATTAACGCGGGTCGAGTGACCCCTGGAGAACCGATGTATAAAGTGATCTACCGCGGTGCCCTGATCATGCTGGGCCTGCTGTGCGCGCAAGCGGGCGCACAATCGTTCAAGATTGGATATGTCAATGTCGCGCGCATTGAAAGCGAGTCGGCGATGGCCAAGCAGTCCATCGAGATCCTGAAAAAAGAATTCGCGGCGCGCGAGCAACAGTTGCTGGAAATGCAAAAGCAGGGCAATGCCCTGCAGGCTGATCTGGAAAAAAATGGTGCGACTATGCCGGCGGCCGACCGGCAGGCGAAGGAGAAACGCATCGCGGCGATGCTGCAACAATATCAGCAAATGCAGCGCAGCCTGGCGGAGGACCTGGAAGTGCGCAAGCGCGAGTCGTTCGCGGGTTTTCTCACCGAAGTCAATTCAATCATCAAGAATATTGCCGAAGCGGGAAAATTCGATCTGATTGTCCAGCAGGCGGTGTATAACAGCTCGCAGGTCGATATCACCGAACAGGTCATGAAAGAAATTGCCAAGCGTGCCGCGGGCGCGCGCAAATAAGCGGGATTTCGCCTGCCGCGCCGCCAGCTTCCGCGTTGTTTATAGCCTGTAAACCCGTGACCGGCGCGATTTCCAGACCCCGCAGCGTATGACGGCGTTCAAAGTCGCTTGCGTGCAACTCAATGCCGGCAATAATCTCGACGCCAACTTGCGCGCGGCCGAAACGGGCATTCGTTCCGCGGCGCAGCGTGGCGCTCACCTCATCATGTTGCCCGAGTATGCGACGCTGTTCGACGGCAGTGGCCGCGTCATGCGCGAGAATTCCTACGCCGAAGAGGGGCATCCGGCCCTGGCGCGCTTGCAGGCGCTGGCGCGCGAAACCCAAACGTGGCTGTTGATCGGCTCGCTGACGATCAAGGTCGCCGACGAGCGTATGGTCAATCGCTCTTTTCTGCTGTCTTCAGACGGCGGGATCGTCGAGCGCTACGACAAGATTCACATGTTTGACGCAACTTTGCCGAGTGGCAAGGTGATACGCGAGTCAAGCGCCTACCAGCCCGGTGATCAGGCGGTTGTCGCGGCAACGCCGTGGGGCCCGCTCGGCATGACTATATGCTACGACCTGCGCTTTCCCCACCTATATCGCGCGCTGGCCTAGGCCGGCGCGATGTTTCTCGCAGTCCCGTCGTCGTTTCAGCGCGAAACCGGGGTCGCCCACTGGCACGCACTTTTGCGCGCGCGCGCGATAGAGAACCTGAGCTACGTATTTGCGCCCGCGATGTGCGGGGACCATCCCGGCAACCGGATGACGTACGGGCACTCGCTGATCATAGATCCGTGGGGGAGGATACTCGCTGAACTCGGCGACGAACCGGGAGTTGCGATGGCGGAAATCGATCCTGACGAGGTAGTGCGCGTGCGCACGATGCTGCCGTCGCTGGAACACGACAGGAAATTCAGCGGGCCGCCCGGCTGAGAAGCTGCATCGCTAGCAAGGCGCGAGCATGCTCGCGACGTTCCCGGGCTAATACGATTTCGGCAGTCCGAGCACTCTTTCGGCGATATAGCACAATATCAGTTGCGGGCTGACCGGTGCGATGCGCGGTATCAGCGCTTCGCGCAGGTAGCGCTCGACGTGGTATTCCTTCGCATAGCCCATGCCGCCCAGGGTCATCACGGCGGTTTCGCAGGCTTTGAAACCGACTTCGCCGGCATAATATTTTGCCGCATTGGCGGCGGCGCCGCACGGCTCGCCCGCGTCGTACAGCGAAGCCGCCTTGAACACGAGCAGGTTTGCGGCCTCGAGTTCGATCCAGCGTTGCGCGAGCGGATGCTGGATGGCCTGGTTCTGGCCGATCGGGCGGTCGAATACGATGCGTTCTTTGGCGTAGGCGGTGGCGCAGCGCAGCGCGGCCCTGCCGAGACCGACCGCTTCGGCCGCGATAAGAATGCGCTCGGGATTCATGCCGTGCAAAATGTATTCGAAGCCGTGGCCTTCGGCGCCGATGAGATCAGCGACGGGCACCTTCAAACCATCGATGAACACCTGGTTCGAGTCGACGGCTTTGCGTCCCATTTTCGGAATTTCGTGCGCTTCGACAAAGCGGCGGTCAATATCGGTGTAAAACAGGCTCAAACCCTGTGTCGATTTGGTGGTTTTTTCGAGGGGGGTGGTGCGTGCGAGCAGCAGCATCTTGTTGGTGACCTGCGCGGTCGAGATCCAGATTTTCTGGCCTGACACCACGTAATGGTCGTTGTGCTTTACGGCTTTGGTCTTGAGTCGTGTCGTATTTAACCCGGCATCGGGCTCGGTCACGCAAAAACACGCTTTGTCGGCGCCGGCGATCAAGGGCGGCAGCCAGCGCTGTTTTTGCTCGCTGCTGCCGAACACGACAACCGGATTCAAGCCGAAGATATTCATGTGTATCGCCGAAGCGCCCGACATGCCGGCGCCCGATTCGGCGACGGTCTGCATCATGAGCGCGGCTTCGGTAATGCCGAGGCCGGTGCCGCCGTACTGCTCGGGCATGGCGATGCCGAGCCATCCGCCGCGCGCGAACGCCTGATGAAAATCCTCCGGGAAGCCGCCGTCGCTGTCTTTCTTCAGCCAATAGTTGGCGTCGAAGCCGGCGCAGACTTTTTCAATGGCCGCGCGAATCGCAAGTTGCTCTGCCGAAAACGAGAAGTCCATGGCGGGCTCAATCCGCCGTGTGGGTAATGCCGTCGGCGATCATTGCATCAATTTCGCTTCCGCTGTAACCCGCTTCGCGCAGCAGTTCGACGCTGTGCTCGCCGAGCCGCGGTGCCGGGCGTGGTGCATCCGCCGCCGATTCCGACCACTGGCTTGGCACGCCCATCGAGCGCAGTTGTCCTTCGCTCGGATGATCGACCAGCGAAAAGAAACCGGTTTCGTTCAGATGCGGGTCTGCAAGCAGATCCTCGAGCGAGTTGAGCGGCATCACCGGAATGTCGGCTTCTGTCAGTGCCGCCAGCCATGCGGCGCTGGTGCGGGTTTTTATCTGCGCCGCGACGAACGCATACACCTCGGCAATGTGCTCTGACCGGTTCGTCTGGCTGGAGAAGCGGCCGTCATTCCGGAACATTTCTTCACGGCCGAGCAGGCGGAAGAAATTTTGCCATTGCTTGTCGTTATAAACCAGCAGGCACAGGTAACCATCGCTGGTCGCGTACGGGTTGCGATGCTCGGCGAGCAGGCGCGGATAACCCATGGGCGCAATCGGCGGCTCGAACGTCTTGCCTCCCATATGGTCACCGAGCACGAACTGGGTCAGACTTTCAAACATGGGAACTTCGACCGCCTGGCCGCGGCCGGTGCGCTCGCGATGAAAGAGGGCGGTGGTCACCGCGTTAACCGCGTTCAGTCCGGTAATGCGGTCAGCGACCGTGGAGGGCACAAAGCGCGGACGATCGGCGCCCGCCTGCTGAATGATGGATGGCAGCGCCACCATGCCCTGTATCAGATCGTCATAAGCGGGCTTGGCGGCATAGCGTCCGCGCTGGCTGAAGCCGTAGGCGCCGACGTAAATAATCTTCGGATTTACGCTCTTCACGTCCTCATAGGTCAGCTTGAGCCGCGCCATCGCCTGTGGGCGCACGTTGTAGATCAGCACGTCGGCGGTTTTGATAAAACGCAGGAGTGCCGCGCGGCCGCGCGCGTGCTTAAGATCGAGCACGACGGAGCGTTTGTTGCGGTTCAGGTGCAGGAAAACATGGCCCATCCCCGCGTGTTTCATCGGTGCGGCATGGCGTATGTTGTCGCCCTCGGGCGGCTCGATCTTGAGGACATCGGCGCCCAGGTCGCCGAGGATCTGTGTCGCGTACGGACCGAGCACGACCGTTGTCAGGTCGATGATCCGGATTCCCGCCAGCGGACCGCTCATCTCTTGCAGGCGGTGAGATTGGCCGGATCACTCAGCGTCATGGCGTGCGCAGGGACGCGGGTGGATTTCATGCGGCCGGGAAACTATACCAACGCCGCGCACGCGCGCTGAATACGGCTGCAGCCTTCGTGCAATGTTTCGGCCGACGTCGAATAGGAAATTCGTATGTAGGGCGACATGCCGTACGCGGCGCCCTGCAGCACGCCGACTTCGGCGGTTTCCAGCAAGTACATCACGAAATCGAGATCGTTGGCGATGATCCCGCTTTGCGGCGTGCGCTTGCCGATCACGCCTGCGATATTCGGAAATACGTAGAACGCGCCCTCCGGCACGCGGCAGGAAATGCCGGGCGCCGCATTGAGCATCGCGACGACGAGATCGCGCCGCGCGCGGAAATTCTGCGCGCGCGCGGCCAGAAAATCCTGCGGGCCGGTCAGGGCTTCAATCGCCGCGGCCTGGCTGATCGATGACGGATTGGACGTGCTTTGCGACTGCATCTTGAGCAGGGTCTTGATAAGTTCTTTGGGCCCGCCGGCAAAGCCGATGCGAAATCCCGTCATGGCGTAGGCCTTGGATACGCCGTTCACCGTCAACGTGCGCGCATAGAGCGCCGGTTCGACCTGCGCCGGGGTCGCACTTTTCAGGCCGTCATAAACGATATGCTCGTAGACTTCATCGGTGAGTATCCACACGTGCGGATGACGCACGAGCACGTCGGTCAGTGGTTTCAGGTCGGCCGCGGTGTAGACGGCGCCGGTCGGGTTGCACGGTGAATTCAGCATCAGCCACTTGGTGCGCGGCGTGATGGCGCGCTCGAGGTCGGAGGCCTGCAGCTTGAAGCCCGCGTGCTCCGGGCAGTCGACCGGCACCGGTGTGCCGCCGGCAAGCTGCACCATGTCGGGATATGAAACATAGTACGGCGCCGGCACGATCACTTCATCGCCTGCGGTTACCGTCGCCATCAGTGCGTTGAAAATAACCTGCTTGCTGCCGTTGGCGGCCGTGATCTGATCGCGCGCATAGGTGAGGCCGTTTTCGCGCCGGAACTTGAGCGCGATCGCGTCTTTCAATTCGGGCGTGCCGTCGATATTGGTGTAGCGGGTCTGGCCGCCTTTCAACGCGCGTATCGACGCATCGATGATGTTGGCCGGCGTATCGAAGTCCGGTTCGCCGACGGTAAGTCCGATCACTTTGCGGCCGGCCTGCTGCAGTTCGCGCACGCGCATGGTCGCCATCGAACTTGGCGACGGCTTGATGCGGTTCATTCTGGGTGCAATAAAGCTCATGCCTGGATCCTTCGCTTGCCGGCGCGCTTTGCGCGCGCGGCGGAACGTGTTTGAAAAGGCGTTATGCTAGCACCAAACTGCGCCGGATCACGATGCGGCGCCGGTGCGCCGCGCGAACCGCACCAAATCGAAGGGTGCGCGCGACGCGCGTGCTATAATTTGCGCCTGAAAATTCCTGTTACGGTCTTGATATTTCCTCAAGCGATGGTGCATGATTTCCGGCGGCCGGCGCGGCCGCAACGCAAGCCGAATTTGCAACCGACCGCCGGTGACAAAGCATGCATATCCTGCTGAGTAACGACGACGGTTATTTCGCGCCGGGGCTCGCGATACTGGCCGAAACGCTGGCGCGTTTCGGCAGGATTACGGTAGTCGCACCCGAGCGCGACCGCAGCGGCGC
>JANNPG010000401.1:0-25708 GCA_031399805.1 Betaproteobacteria bacterium
CCACACCAAAGCTTAAGAATGTTCCGATAAGCGCTGGAAGGCTGACGCCCAGCAGCTTGTAAAGCGGCCAGCCGACGGCCTTGCCGCGGATGTCCCACAGCGCCTGGTCGATGCCGCTCATCGCGAGGCAGGTGCCCGCACCCATGCCGTGACTTGCGAGTTGCTTGGCGTAAATCGTGTTCCACACGCCCACTACGTCGGCGGCGCTTTTGCCGAGCACGAGCTGGCGCAGCGTGGTGTTGACGAGATGCGCGACCGTGCCCGGCGCGCGCCCATGGTGCGATTCACCGTAGCCGACGAGTCCGCCGGCGGTCGTGACTTTGACGATGACCGCGTCGCGCTTGACGACGCGGCCGACGCCGAGGCTGATGCTGTCCTCGGGCTTGACCGGGAACGAAGTTGGAAACGCCTGAATGGCGGTGATTTTCAGATCGGGATCGTGCGGTGCCACCGGTGAGTCCTTCGGGTCGATTGTGCGCCTATTCTATACGACGAATGCGCAAGCGCCCGGCGTAATGGTGATGCGGGAATTCCTCCGCACCGGATTTTTCGACTATTCTATACGCCCCGATGAATGCGTTGACCTTCCAGACGTTGCGCATGCTCGCCGACGGTGAATTCCGTTCCGGCGAGGCGATGGCGCGCATGCTCGGCGTATCGCGCGCCAGCGTGTGGAACGCGCTGCACGCGCTGGACGGGTTCGGCATCGAGATTTTCAAGGTGCGCGGCCGCGGTTATCGTCTGGCCGAACCGCTGTCGCTGCTTGAGCATGGCGCCATTGAAGGCGGGTTGGGCGCGCACACGGCGCGGTTCGCACTGGAGGTGATCGACCGCGTCGAGTCGACCAACACTCTCTTGATGCAACGCGCGGCGGACGGCGCTCCCCGCGGCACCGTGATTGCCGCCGAGTGGCAGACGCAGGGACGCGGCCGCCGCGGCCGCGCCTGGCATGCACTGCCGGGCGCCACGCTCACGTTCTCGTTGTTGTGGCGATTTCAGCAGGGTGCCGGGTTTCTCGCCGGCTTGAGCCTCGCTGTCGGGCTTGCCGTGATGCGTGCGCTCGCGGCGTGCGGCGTGCACGATGCCGGACTCAAATGGCCGAACGACGTGCTGTGGCGCGGCCGCAAACTGGCGGGTATCCTGATCGAAATGCAGGGCGACATGCTGGGACCCAGCGCGGCGGTGATCGGCATCGGGCTGAACTGCCGCATGCCGGCGGCGTTGCTCGACCGCATCGACCAGCCGGTCGTCGATGTCGCCACGGCTGCCGGCGCTGCGCCCGACCGCAACCGGTTGCTGGCGTCGCTCTTGATCGAACTCGACCGCATGCTGACGGCGTTCGCGCGCGATGGTTTTGCGCCGCTGCGCGATGAGTGGCAACGCTGCCATGTTTATCAGGGCAAGCGCGTAAGGCTTGCCTTGCCCGATGGCGGAATCGTAAACGGCACGGCAGAAGGTGTGGCTGACAACGGCGCGTTATTGCTGGCGACCCAATCCGGCCAACTGCGCTTTCACAGCGGGGATGTGAGTTTGAGGGCGCCGGCATGAACAAAAAAAGCGGCGGACGGCAAGCGCGGCGCACGGTATTGGCGATCGACGCCGGCAATACGCGCATCAAGTGGGGCGCCCACGACGGTGCGCGCTGGCTCGCGCAGGGATGGGTTGAAACCGCGCGCGCGAAAGATCTGAAGGCGGCGTTCGCCGCCCTCGCCACACTGCAGGCGATCGTGATTTCGAACGTTGCCGGCGTTGCGTTGCGCGAGCAAATAGCACGCGCGCTGCCGGCGAAGCCGGCGCCACACTGGATAAAAAGCGCGCGCGCGCAATGCGGCGTCAGCAGCAGTTACGCCAGGCCGGTGCAACTCGGTTGTGATCGCTGGGCGGCGCTGATCGGGGCGCGCCGGTTGTTCGGTGCGGCGGCGGTCGTGGTCAACGCCGGTACCGCGCTGACCGTCGACGCGCTGACCGCCGACGGCGTGTTTGCCGGCGGCATGATCGTTCCGGGCGCCGACCTCATGCGCAAAGCCCTCGCGGATAACACCGACGCGCTCAAACTGCAGCCGGGCGCATTCAGGTTTTTTCCCGATGCCACCGGCGACGCGATTATGAGCGGCGCGATCAATGCATTGTGCGGGGCGGTCGAGCGCATGGCGCGTTTCGTCGAGGAGACCGGGCATGCCGCGCCGCTGTGCGTGCTGTCAGGCGGGGGTGCGGCGCTGATCGCGCCCCACCTTAACGTCGAAGTGAAGGTAGTGGATAATCTGGTTCTTGAGGGATTGCTGGCCATTGCCGGCGGCGCGGCGTAGCGGTTGGGCGTAAAGCGGACGGACGTAATACACGACCTATGAGACTGCTGTTTCTGATATTGCTGCTGGCGAACATCACGGCGTTCGGCTACATACGTTTTGCCGAGGGCCGCGTCAGCGCGGACGTCCAGATCGCGCTGCTGCAGATCAGCCCGGACAAGAGGAAGTTATTGAATCCCGGCGCGCCGGTGCCCGAGCGCAGGGATCAGGGCGCCGCTGCGCGGCCGCAACCGGCACTGGTGTGCCTCGAGTGGGGCGGCTTTGCCGTGGACGATGCGCCGCGTGCGGCGGCTGCGCTCGCGAAATTCGCGCTGGGTGACAAAGTGTCGCAACGCGACACGGGCGAATCTTATTGGGTGTATATTCCGCCGCTTAAAACCAGGGCGGACGCCGACCAGAAGGCCGCTGAACTGAAAGCCCGCGGCATCACGGATTTTTCCGTGGTGCAGGACAATGACCAGTGGCAGCTGGCGCTGTCGCGCGGCGTATTCAAGACCGCGGAGGCTGCCAATAACTATCTCGCGCAGTTGCGGCAAAAAGGCGTGCGTTTCGCGATGGCGGGCCCGCGCGGCGCGCAAAGCAGCACGTTCGTGATTCGCGACCCGGGTGATGCCGTCGCGCGCAAAATCGCCGAATTGAAGGCGGATTTTCCGAACGCGCAACTCAGGGCAACCACGTGCGCCGACGCGCAGCAAGCGGCGAAAAACCCGTGAATCGGTAATGAGCAATGGGTAATGGGCAATGAGTCAAACACTCATCGCGCATCACCTTTTATTTTGGCGAGCGTAGCGCTGGTTGAACGATCGTGAATGAACGGTATCGAGTGCACTGCGCCATTCCAGCTTTTCACTTCGGCCGCACCGACGATGGTGTCCGCCGTCCAGTCGCCGCCTTTTACCAGCACCTGCGGCCGCGCGATTTTTATCAGCGCGAGCGGCGTGTCGTCATCGAACCATGTGACGAGGCTTACGGCTTCGAGTGCGGCGAGCACCGCCATGCGGTCGGCGAGCGTATTGATCGGCCGATCCGGCCCCTTGCCAAGCCGCTGCACTGACGCATCGCTGTTGACGGCCACGAGCAGGCTCGCACCGAGCGCGCGCGCCTGCGCAAGGTAACTCGCGTGGCCGCGGTGCAGGATGTCGAATACGCCGTTGGTGAATACCAGCGGCCGCGCTGATCGCGCAATGTGCGCGGCAAGCTCTGCCGGTGTGCAGATCTTGGATTCGAAGGCGGGGGCGGGATGCACGCCGCAAGTGTAACGCGGACTGCTTGATTTGGGTCAAACGGCGGGCCCCGGCAATGTTGTTTAGCAACGTCGGGACACCGGGTAAACGTCAAACCGTTCCTTGTGCGGTCGCAGCAGACGCGATATTTCCGTTCGCGCGCGGGAATTGTATTTGTCGCGTAGGGTCAAATCGGGTTAGCAGCGTTAAAGGCGGTGCAGCCATGAATGCAGTTTTGTTTTCGGGTGTATTCGATCTTCCATGGTGGGGTTACGTCATCGTGGCTCTGGCGTTGACGCACGTGACCATCGTTGCGGTCACCGTGTTTCTGCATCGATATCAGGCGCATCACGCGCTTGAACTCAATCCGGCAGTAAGCCATTTTTTCCGGCTCTGGTTGTGGCTGACGACCGGCATGGTGACCAAGGAATGGGCGGCAGTCCATCGCAAACACCACGCCAAATGCGAAACGGTGGATGACCCGCATAGCCCGCAAGTGCTCGGTCTCAACCGCGTGCTGTGGGGCGGCGTGGTGCTCTACGTGAAGGCGACGCGCGACCGCGCATCGATCGAGCGCTACGGGCACGGCACGCCCGACGACTGGCTCGAGCGCGCGATCTACGCGAAGCTGCACTTCACCGGGTTGACGCTGATGGGGCTTGCCGACGTGATCCTGTTCGGCATGGTGCCGGGACTGCTGATCCTGTTGATGCAGATCGTGTGGATTCCGTTTTGGGCGGCCGGCGTGATCAACGGCATCGGCCATTACTGGGGTTATCGCCATTGGAGCACCCCGGACGTCAGCACGAACATCGTGCCGTGGGGCGTCTTGATCGGCGGTGAAGAACTGCATAACAACCACCACGCGTATCCGACTTCCGCGCGGCTCTCCAACAAGTGGTATGAGTTCGACATCGGCTGGATGTATATCCGGCTGCTCGCAGCAATCGGGCTGGCGAGGGTCAAGCACGTTGCCCCGATACCGCATTTCACGTCACCCAGGCCGGTCGTCGACTTGCAGTTGCTGCAGGCGGTGATTGCAAATCGCTACGACGTGCTTGCGCGCTATGCGAAATCGCTGAAGCGCACTTATGCCGAAGAGCGCGCCGCGTTACGGCGCGATGTGCCGGCCAATGCGCGCATGCTGCAGCGACTCGAACACACGTTGCAGCGGAACGACAAGAACTTGCAGGCTGCCGAGCGCAGGGAATTTGCCGCGGTGCTGTCCAGATCGCGCACGCTGCAAACCGTGTATTCCATGCGTGACGAACTGGTGGCGCTATGGGGGCGTTCGGCGGCTTCGCGCGAGCAGCTCGTCAAGCAGCTGCAGGACTGGTGCCAGCGGGCCGAGGCGAGTGGCATCCGCCCGCTGGTTGAATTTTCGCAACGGCTTCGTTGTTACGCGTAATTAGTCGAGATACTCGAACAGCTTGACGACTTTCTGCGCGCCGCTCGTGGTACGCGTGATCTCGACCGCGTCGTCGGCTTCCTTGCGTTTGACCAGCCCGAGCAGGTAAACCACGCTGGCTTCGGTCACGACCTTGACGTGCACGGGGTTGAATTTCCGCTGGTCGACGAAACGCGCTTTGACTTTCGATGTGATGAACGAATCGTTGGCGCGCGCCGACAATGCGGTGATCGGCCCGACGACCATCTCGTTGTAGACGCCGCGCACATTCTCGACGGCGCGCACGATTTTTTCGATTTCGGTCTTCATTGCCGCATCCGCCGCCTCGCCAGTGATCAGCACCATGCGGCTGTAGCTGGTGACGTTGAAGTGCGAGTTCTTGAATTTGTCGTTGATGCGGTTCGCCGCCTTCAGTTCGATTCCCTGGTCTTCGGTGACGGTGCCCACCGTGCGCCGGTCTTCACTGACCAGCACGGCGGTGCCGGCGCCGCCGACCACCGCGGCGACGCAGCCGGATAAAACGGAAACCAGCGCAGGCATGATAACCAGCAGAAGAAGCAGGCGCATTTTATGCATATTCATCATTCGACCCCCAGTAGCAAACAATCGATCGCATCGCACAGGCAATGCAGCGTAAGCAAATGTACTTCCTGTATGCGCGCGGTGCTTTGCGCCGGCACGCATATGTGTATATCGGACGGCTGCAGCGCGTCGGCCATCCTGCCGCCGTTGCGGCCGGTCAACGCCACCACGCCCATGCCGTTTTCATGCGCGGCGGCGATGGCGGCCAGCACGTTCTTCGAATTGCCGCTGGTCGAAATGGCGAGCAGCAAATCGTTTTTGTGTCCCAGCGCGCGCACCTGCTTGGAAAACACCTGCTCAAAATCGAAATCGTTGGCGATCGACGTCAGGGTCGAAGAGTCCGTGGTGAGCGCCATCGCGGCGAGTCCCGGGCGCTCCATCTCGAAGCGATTCAGGAGTTCCGCCGCGAAATGCTGGGAGTCGGCAGCCGAACCGCCGTTGCCGCACGCGAGTATCTTGCCGTCGGCGCGCAGGCACTGCACCATGCGTTCGGCGGCGGCGGCGATCGGTCCCGCGAGCGCGTCCATGCTTTGCAGTTTGAGATGCGCGCTTTCGGAAAAGTTCTCGCTGATGCGGTTGATTAAATCCATTTTTGACCCAGTAAACCGGCAAATTATCCCATAAATCACTGTTCAAACGCATTTTTCAGCCATTCGATCGAATTATCCCTGCCGTTCAGAAGCAGCGCGTCGAAGCGGCACGCCGGTGCGCGCGCCACGCCGGCGAGGTAGTGACGCGCCGCGCGCGACAACTTGGCGCGCTTGGCGGGCGTAATGCTGGCGGCGGCGCCGCCGAATCGCTCGCTCGAGCGCAAGCGCACCTCGACGAACACGAGTGTCTTGCCGTCGCGCGCAATCAGATCGATTTCGCCGAAGCGGCAGCGATAATTGCGCGCCACGATTTGAAGCCCCTTACCTTGCAGAAATGCGGCGGCGAGGTTCTCCGCGTGCTCGCCACGCGTGCTCATCAGCGCGGTTTGCCGAGTATCACGATCTTGCCGTCGACGAATTGAGCGGCCGTCAGTTCGCGCACGAACTGCTGGTCGCGCGTGACCCGGATCTGGCCGGTCACGCCGTCGAGCACCGGATCGCGATTGTTGCGCAGCAATTCGAGCCCCAGCCGGAATGCATCGATGCCGAGCGCGTACAGACGTTCGAAGTCGACGGCGCCGCCGAACTGCGCGCGCGGATAAATCATCACCGCCGGGTGGTCCGGTTGCAGCAGCCACGGCATATCGACGAACCGTACGCGGTCAAGTTCGCGCGCGCCGGCAGCGCCGCCGTTGGCGTTGACTTGCGAGGTCGCATAAACCGCGAGCGTATTGCCGAGATACGGCCGCACCGCGCGCGCGCGCGTGGAATCCAGCGCGAGAAAAACCATGTCGGCGACGCCGAGATCGACGGCCTGGCGCAGCTTGGTGAGGCTGGCCTGGTCGGCGCCAAACGCGTACTGGGCGGCCGTGATGCCGCCGCGGCGCGCGAATGCCTCGAGAAACGCCTGCCGCATGCGCTTGCCGAGCGGCGTGTCGTCGCCCACGATAAAGGCGTTGCGGCGACCCTCGTCGAACGCGAGTTCGGCGACCTGGCGCGCCTCCTGTTCGGCGCGAAGGCCGAACAGATAGAAACGCGCCGGCTGCGACGCGCGTGCTTCGAGCGTGTTGAGCGCGAGTGTCGGCACCGTCACGAGATTGCTGGCGGCGAGCGCTGCGACGCCGTTGCGCGTCAGGGGACCGACGACCAGTTGCGCGCCGGATTCGATGGCCTGCTCGTAAATGGTGAGCACGTTGAGCGTATCTTCGTTGACGGCGTATATGCGGACCGGCGGCGCGCCTTTCGCGGCGGCATTGGCGGCGGCGACAAAGCCCAGCCTGACGGCGTCGGCGTGACGGCCGAAGGATGGCGATGCCAGCGGCAGGATCAGCGCAATATGCGGCGCGCGTGTGGCACCGTGTGCGGCGCCGGTAGCGAACAGCGCAGCACCCCCGTATAGTAGCGCCGGGAGCACAGCGAGGACGGCAGCCAGGCGATGAAAGTTACGGCGCATCATGGGCAGGCGGGAGTAGGGCAGCCTTCATTATATGTAGTCGCCACACCGATTGGGAATCTTGCCGATATCACATTGCGCGCACTCGACGTTTTGAAGCGCGTCGACGCCGTGGCCGCCGAGGACACGCGCGTGACTCTGCGGTTGCTCAGGCATTACGGCATCATTGCGCCGCTCATCGCGGTGCACGAACATAACGAGCGTCACGCGGCGCAGAAGATCGTGCAATTGCTCGCGCAGGGCAAATCGGTTGCGCTGGTCAGCGATGCGGGCACGCCGGCGATTTCCGATCCCGGTGCGCTGGCGGTGGCGGCGGTGCGGGATGCCGGTTATCCAGTGGTGCCGGTGCCGGGGCCGAATGCGGCGCTGTGCGCGTTGTCGGCCGCCGGCGTCGCCGCACCGCATTTTATGTTTTACGGTTTTTTGCCACAGCACGCCGCCGCGCGCCGGCGCGAACTGGCGAAGCTGAAAACACTGCCATTCCTGCTGGTTTTCTACGAGGCGCCGCACCGCGTCGTCGCCAGCGTGGCGGACATGGCGGTGGCGCTGGGCGCCGAGCGCGGAATCACGATTGCGCGCGAACTCACCAAGCTGTTCGAGGCGATTTACACCTGCAAACTCGGTGCAGCGGCAGCATGGCTGGCGGAAGAATCGAACCGGGTCAAAGGCGAATTCGTGCTGCTCGTCGACGGTGCGGCGGAAGGCAGCGCTCCGAACCAAGCTGCCGCCCCGCGCGTGCTTGAAATCCTGGCGGGTGAGCTGCCGCTCAAGCAGGCGGTGAAATTGGCGGCTGAGATCGCCGGCGGCAAGCGCAACGAGCTGTATGCGCTCGCGCTTGCCCTGAAGGCGCAGGGCAAGTAGGGGGCCGCGGAAAGGCGAGGCCGGCGTCGCGGCCCGCTGCGCAATCCTCTATCGCAACGCACCGTTTTCCATTTACTATGCGTCACGTTGACTATTTTCACATTCGGAAAGACAACCATGAGCCGAGTTACCCTAACGCGTCCGGACGATTGGCATGTGCATTTGCGCGACGGCGAATCCATGCGTGCAGTGCTGCCGGATACGGCGCAGCGATTTGCGCGCGCGATCGTGATGCCGAACCTCATTCCGCCGGTGACGACGACCGCTCTCGCGCTCGCCTACCGCGAACGCATATATTCCGCCTTGCCCGACAGCATGACTTTCGAGCCGCTCATGACGCTATATCTGACGGACAACACCACTGGCGCTGAAATCCGGCGCGCCAAGGCAAGCGGCGTGGTGCACGCGGTCAAATACTATCCGGCCGGCGCGACCACCCATTCGGACGCCGGCGTGACCGAGTTGATCAAGTGCGAAGAGGCGCTCGCCGCGATGGAGGAGTGCGGGCTACCGCTCCTGGTGCACGGTGAAGTGACGTTTCCCAGTGTCGATATTTTCGACCGCGAAAAGCTGTTCATCGACCGCGTGCTGATACCGGTGCTGCAGAAATTTTCGAAATTGCGCGTAGTGTTCGAACATATCACGACGAAAGAGGCAGTGCGCTTCGTGGTCGGCTCGCCGCCGCGCGTCGCCGCGACGATCACCGCGCATCATCTGCTGCTCAATCGCAACGCGTTGTTCGCGGGCGGCATCCGTCCGCACCACTTTTGCCTGCCGATACTGAAGCGCGAAGACGACCGTCTGGCGCTGATCGAGGCGGCGACCGGCGGCAATCCCAAATTCTTTCTGGGTACCGACAGCGCGCCGCATGCGCGCAATACCAAGGAGGCGACGTGCGGCTGCGCGGGCATGTACACGGCGCACGCGGGAATCGAGCTCTACGCGGAAATCTTCGGCGCCTATAACGCGCTTGAAATGCTCGAGGGGTTCGCCAGCATATTCGGCCCTCGTTTCTATGGGCTGCCGCGCAACCCGGACAAGATCACGCTCTTGAAAGAGGTCTGGAACGTGCCGAAGGAGCTGCCTTTCCACACGGAGGCACTGGTGCCTTTCCGCGCCGGCGGCACCGTTGCCTGGCGGATCTTGTAACTGTAACTCGTTCCCCGCATTGCAACAAAAAGCCCCGCAGCGCGCGGGGCTTTCGTTTTGCCACCATGGGTGGCGATGCTGCAACGCCGTCGTTACGGCGCGAACTTGACACTTGCGTGTCGATTCGACTCAGGTGGTTTTCACGTTTCTCGGTATATTCCCTCCTGTTCTGTCTGGAAATCTGTCTTGGCGCACCCGTCAAAAAAAGCACAATCGCGCGCGCGCTCTATTCTTGTGAGTGTGTGGCCGGCGATTAGTTCCTGCGCGCCATGGCGTTTTTTTGCCGCATCGAAAGCCGGGCAAACGCCGGCTCAATGCGGGTCACTGCGTGTTAAAATCGGCGCGGGAGTCGGCCAGGCAGTCGCTGTTGGCGCAAATACCGCCCCAATAGAGGAAAGTCCGGGCTCCACAGGGTAGGGTGACGGCTAACGACCGTCCGCCGCGAGGCGAGGAACAGGGCCACAGAGACGAGTCCGTCGCAGCCCGTGTCGGTTTTTTTGGCGCGGGAAGCGGCGGGGTGAAACGCGGCAACCTCCACCCGGAGCAACACCAAATAGGCAAGCGATGACGTGACCCACCGAGCTTGCGGGTAGGTGGCTAGAGCGTGCGGGCAACCGTACGTCGAGAGGAATGACTGTCGCGGGAGCGCAAGCTTTCGACAGAACCCGGCTTATCGGCTGACTCCCAATCCCGCGGCTGCGCGCGCAACCGCTGCGGTAAGCGCCCGGCATTCATCGAGTTCGTTACAGGCGAAGGACTGAACATGAAGAAATACAGAATCGCGTACATACCCGGCGACGGCATCGGCAAGGAAACCGGGCCCGAAGGTGTGCGCGTGCTCGAAGCCGCGGCGCGAAAATTTGGATTCGAACTGAAGTTCGATGAATACGACTGGAGCTGCGATTACTACGCGAAACACGGCCGCATGATGCCCGCGGACGGTCTCGCGCAGGTGCGCAATCACGACGCGGTGTTTTTCGGCGCCGCGGGATGGCCGGCGAGCGTGCCCGATCACATTTCGCTGTGGGGGCTCTTGATCCCGTTCCGCCGCAATTTCCAGCAGTACGTCAACTTGCGCCCGGTGCGTCTGATGCCGGGCGTGAAGTGCCCGCTCGCCGACCGCAAGCCGGGCGACATCGATTTCTGGGTCGTGCGCGAAAACAGCGAGGGTGAGTATTCGTCGATCGGCGGGCGCATGTTCGACGGCACGGAAAACGAGCTGGCCATGCAGCAGGCGATTTTCTCGCGCCGCGGCACCGACCGCATCATGCGTTTCGCGTTCGAACTCGCAAAGAAGGGCAAGAAGAAACACGTCACTTCGGCGACCAAGTCGAACGGCATCTCGATCACCATGCCGTACTGGGACGAGCGCTTCAAGGCGATGTCGGCGCACTACCCGGATATCAGGACCGATCAGTACCACATCGACATTCTGTCCGCGCACTTCGTGATGCACCCGGACTGGTTCGACGTCGTCGTCGGTTCCAATTTGTTCGGCGATATTCTGTCCGATCTCGGGCCGGCATGCACCGGCACCATCGGCATCGCGCCGTCGGCGAACATCAATCCCGAGCGCGAATTCCCGTCGTTGTTCGAGCCCGTGCACGGTTCGGCGCCCGACATCTACGGCAAGGGTGTCGCCAATCCGGTCGGCCAGATCTGGTCAGGCGCCATGATGCTCGAACACCTCGGTCATCCCGACGCGGCGAAAGCGATCGTCGATGCGATCGAAACAATACTCGTCGAAGGCCCGCGCACGCGGGACGTCGGCGGAAAATCCGCAACTTCCGAGATGGGTAAAGCCGTGGCCGACGCGCTATAAGCTTTGCGTCGAGGCGAACGTGTCGCCGACCTTGATCGTAGAGTCGCGTGACTTGCCGGGTATGCCGGGAATTTTTCCAGGTTGTTCTTCGCGCATGGCCACGGTGATTTTCTCGTAGGCTACGTTACACAATGAGGGGATACATCCCCGCATGCCCCTTGGACATGGCCTGTTGCAGATCCGTCTGCAACGGGCGCTTGGTTCGCCCGGCTCACATCTGGTCCAAAGGCGGCAAGCGCGGCGGCTAACGAGAAGGCCCTCCACGCAGGGGTCACCCTGTCATTCGCGGCATGTTTTTCGCTCCTTTCGCTGCGTCAATTTTCGGACTGCAGCACCCCCCGGTTGGCACTAACCAGGCTATCGCTTCGCCGGTGCAGCCTGCGCGGATACGACGGACACGCGTCGCCTCTCGAATCTGATGGGTGTTGCGTTTCCGCAACGCCAAGACACTGCCGTAACTCCTTGATAGTCAAAAACAAAGTTAAAGTATCACATTCAAAAGAAATTATAATTAATTGTTTATAAACAATTTTTATTTATACAACTAATTGCGAGTGTGAATTAATCCTCATAAGTCGTTGTCCTGAAAACAGAAAATAGATTTTCTACGCTTGACCCTGTCATTTGTTTTTCATATAGTGGGTGACGGTGGGAAAAAGTGGGAAAAATCTCACTACTGGACCTCAAAAGGGGGAGTCGTGTTTCGTGGTGTTGCTCAGTTAAGTCTCGACAGCAAAGGCCGGCTCGCCGTGCCATCGCGCTACCGCGAGGCCTTGCTCGTGCGCTGCGCCGGCCGTCTCGTGATTACCGCCGACTACGACAAGTGCCTGCTGATTTATCCGCAGCCCGACTGGGAGCCGATTCAGCAAACCCTGATGAGCAAATCGAGCCTCAATCCGCGCATTCGCGATTTACAGCGCCATCTCATCGGCTACGCCGAGGACATCGAGATGGATGCGGCCGGGCGCGTGCTGATCTCGCCGGCGCTGCGCGCATTCGCGGCGCTCGAAAAAAACGCCGTCCTCGTCGGGCAGGGTCACAAATTCGAATTGTGGGACCAGGAGAAGTGGCAACAGGTGCTCGAACGCGGCGCCGGTTTCAGTGACGGCAATCTGCCGCCGGAGCTGGAGGGTTTCTCGTTGTGAGCCCGGGCTCACACACCCCAGTCCTGTTACACGCGGCAGTAGATGGTTTGAAAGTGCAGACGAACGGCATTTACGTCGACTGCACATTCGGCCGCGGCGGCCACAGCCGCGAGATTCTGGCGCGCCTTGGCAGGCGTGGGCGTTTGATAGCGCTGGATCGTGATCCGGCGGCTATCGCGGAGGGCGGAGGTATCGATGAGGGGCGGCTTGAGTTGGTGCATCAGAGTTTCAGCGGTTTGCGCGACGTGCTCCAGGCGCGCGGTATTGCCCAGGTCGACGGCATTTTGCTCGACCTCGGCGTGTCGTCGCCGCAACTCGACGACGCGGCGCGCGGTTTCAGCTTTCGCGCCGATGCGGCGCTCGATATGCGCATGGATACAAGCCGCGGCACGACGGCAGCCGGGTGGCTGGCGAGCGCGGACGAACACGAAATAAGGGAGGTTATCCGCAACTATGGCGAAGAACGGTTTGCTAAGCAGATTGCAGCAGCGATTGTTGCAGCACGAGCGGGGGGCGCTGTCGCAACCACACGCCAGCTTGCCGGGATCGTGGCCAAGAGCGTCCGCACACGCGAGCCGGGGCAGGATCCGGCGACGCGCACCTTTCAGGCTCTACGGATTCACGTCAATCAGGAGCTTGAGGAGTTGACCGCGGTGCTGCCGCAATGCGTCGCCGCACTGGCGCCCGCAGGGCGGCTCGTGGTGATCAGCTTTCATTCGCTCGAAGACCGCATCGTCAAGCGCTTTCTGCGCGAGCAGTCGCAGCAGCCCCGCATGCCTGCACGTTTGCCAGTGCGCGCCGCAGATATGCCGCGATCCCGGCTGCGCCTGATCGGCAAGATAACGCGATCCACGCGCGACGAAGTCGTCGCCAATCCGCGCGCGCGCAGCGCCGTCATGCGCATTGCCGAACGCAATGCGCAGGCCCCCGCTTGATGGCACGCCTGAACCTGATTCTGCTCGCCATTCTGGTCGCCTGTGCGCTCTCCGTCGTCACGTCACAGCACAATGCGCGCAAGCTTTACGTGGAATTGCAGAAGGAACAGGAACTCGCGAAGCAGCTTGAAATCGAGTGGGGACAGTTGCAACTCGAGCAGAGCACGTGGGCGATGCATCCACGCATCGAAAAAATCGCGAGTGGCCAGCTGATGATGCACGTGCCGCCCGCCTCGCGCCTGCAGGTGGTTGCGCCGGGGGCGGCGCCGTGAATGCCGCGACGCAGACCACGACCCTGACGCTGCCCGGCTGGCGGTCGCGTACCCTGCTGCTCTTGCTGCTGCTGGGTTTTGCCGCGCTGCTTGCGCGCGCCGTATTCCTGCAGGGGCTGAATACCGATTTCCTGCAGAAAAAAGGCGCATCGCGCTACGGCCGCGCGATCGACCTGCCGGCGACGCGCGGCATGATCACGGACCGCAATCGCGAACCGCTGGCGATCTCGACGCCGGTCGAGTCGGTGTGGGCGAGCCCCGCCGATGTTGAAATTACGCAGGAGCAGTTCAAACGCCTGTCGCATCTGCTCGAACTTGACGCGGGCGATATCCAGAAACGGCTCGCCGCCACCCATCGCGAGTTCGTTTACCTCAAACGTCACCTGCCGCCCGAGCAGGCCGCAAAAATCGTCGAGCTCAACGTCCCCGGCATATTCCTGCACCGCGAATACCGGCGCTACTATCCGGGCAGCGACTACTTCGCCCACTTGATTGGGTTTACCGACATCGACAACCAGGGCCAGGAAGCCCTCGAACTCGCGTTCGACCATCAGCTTGCCGGCAAACCCGGCAGCCGGCGCGTGATCAAGGACCGCCTGGGCCGTATCGTTGAAGACGTCGAGAGCGTGCGCCTGCCACAGCAGGGGCGCGATCTTGCGCTCGCGGTCGACGCGAAGATCCAGTACCTCGCCTACCGCGAGCTGAAAAACGCGGTGGACGCGAACCGCGCCAAAGCCGGCGGCATCGTCGTCCTCGATGTGCAAACGGGAGAAGTGCTGGCGATGGCGAATCTGCCGTCGTACAACCCGAACAACCGCGACAAGCTCGAACCGCGCCGCACCCGCAATCGCGCGGCGACGGATTTATTTGAGCCGGGCTCGACGTTGAAACCGTTCACGGTCGCGGCGGCAATCGAAAGCGGCCTTTTTAGGCCCGACAGCGTGATACAGACCGGCGCGGGGCAGCTCGCAATCGGCAGCGCGACGATAAGCGATGCGCATCCGGGCGGGGCGCTGACGGTCGCGCAGGTTATCCAGAAGTCCTCCAATGTCGGCGCCGCCAAAATGGCCCTCGCGCTGCCGTCGGAATCGCTGTGGAGCCTATTCAGCCAGGTTGGCTTCGGCACGCAGCCGCGCTCCGGATTTCCCGGCGAGGTGTCGGGCAAGCTGCGCGCGTACACGAGTTGGCGGCCGATCGAGCAGGCGACGATGTCGTACGGGCACGGTATTTCGCTGAGCCTGCTGCAACTTGCGCGCGCCTATCTCATTTTCGCCGGCGACGGTGAAATCAAGCCGGTGACCGTGGTCAAGCTCGACACGGCAGTCGCGGGTACGCGCGTGATATCCGGCGAAACCGCGCGGCAGGTGCGCAAAATGCTTGAACTCGTGGCGCAACCCGGAGGCACCGCGCCACGCGCGCAAATCACCGGCTACCGCGTCGCCGGCAAGACCGGCACCGCGCACAAACTCGACGGCGCAGCCTACTCACCCAATAAGTACGTGTCGTCATTCATCGGCTTTGCGCCGGCGTCCGCCCCGCGGTTGATTGTCGCGGTGATGATTGATGAACCGGGCGCGGGCAAGTATTACGGCGGCACCGTCGCCGCACCCGTGTTCAGCAGTGTGATGGGCGGCGCGCTGCGGATGCTCGGCATAAAACCCGACGCGCCGCTTGACAACGTGGTCCTGCCACCGCCCGGCGCGCCGGAGGTGCGCGAGGAAGTATGAACCCGTCCACGATCGATCAACTCGATATCACGCGGCTTGCGACCGACAGCCGGCGTGTCACCCGCGGCGACACCTTCGTCGCCTATGCGGGCGCGACGCAGGACGGGCGGCGCTATATCGAACAGGCGATCGCGCGAGGTGCTGCTTCGGTACTATGGGACAAGCGCGGATTCCAGTGGAATCCGGCATGGCGCGTGCCGAATGCCGGGGTGACGCAACTGCGCGCGCGCGCCGGCATCATCGCGAGCCACGTCTATGACGAACCGAGCGCGCGGCTGTGGATGATCGGCGTTACCGGCACCAATGGCAAGACGACGTGCAGCCAGTGGATCGCGCAGGCACTGAACCATTGCGGAATGCGCACGGCGGTGATCGGCACCCTCGGTTACGGCATGCGCAGGACATTGCAGCCGCTCGCCAATACCACGCCGGACGCGGTGTGGCTGCACGCGCAGCTCGCGCGCTTCGCGCGGCGCGGCGCGCGCGCGGTGAGCATGGAGGTGTCGTCGATCGGACTCGACCAGGCGCGTGTCGCGGGCGTGCAGTTCGATGCCGCGCTCTTCACCAACCTCACGCGCGATCACCTCGACTATCACCGCACGATGCATCGCTACCGGCGCGCCAAGGCGCGGCTTTTCGAGTGCGAATCGCTCCGGCACGCGATCGTCAATTTCGACGATGACTTCGGCAGTGAACTTGCGCGCAGGGTGCGGCGGCGCGGACTTGACGTGCTCGGCTACGGGTTTGACCCGCGCGTCAAAAGCGCGCAGCGCGTGCAGCGCCTGCTCGGCGGGAATTTTGCGGCGGGCGCGAGCGGGATGCAATTCGACGTCAGGACGCCATGGGGACGGGCGACCATCAAAAGCGCCATGCTCGGCCGTCACAATGCTTCGAATCTGCTCGGTTCGCTCGCGACGCTGCTCGCCAGCGACATCAAATTGAAAGACGCAGTGGCGGCGCTCGGCAAGCTCAAAGCGGTGCCGGGGCGCATGCAGAAGATCGGCGGCGGTCGTTGGCCGTTGGTCGTGATCGACTACGCCCATTCACCGGACGCGTTGGAGCAGGTATTGCGCGCATTGCGCGAACGCAACGGCGGCGGCGACTCGCGCATCATTTGCGTATTCGGTTGCGGCGGCGAGCGCGATCGCGGCAAGCGGCCGTTGATGGGCGCGCTGGCGACGCAACTGGCCGACCAGGTCGTCATCACCAGCGACAACCCGCGCGACGAGAATCCGCTCTCGATCATCGCCGACATCCGCAAAGGCGCGCGTGGCAACGTTGTGGTCGAACCCGATCGCAAGCGCGCGATCGTGCGTGCGCTGGGCGCAGCCCGTCGCGGCGACGTGGTGTTGATCGCCGGCAAGGGACACGAAACGTATCAGGAAGTGCGTGGCATGCGACATGCGTTCAGCGACGCGGTCGCCGCGCGCGCGGCGTTGCAACGGTGGACCGCATGAGCTACCGAGCAGGGGCCCCGCATCGCGGGGATGCGAGCAAAGCGAATGCGGCCTGTCGCCGATATACAGGCGTTTGCATCTTGATACCGGTGACGGAGGCGGCCGCATGATGCGCCTTGCGCAGGCGGCGCAGGCGCTCGGCGCGCGTTACACCGGCGTTGACGCCGAGTTCGGCGCAGTGAGCACCGATAGCCGTGCGATCAAGCGCGGCGACCTGTTCGTTGCATTGAAAGGCGAGCGCTTCGATGGCCACACTTTTCTCGCGCAGGCCGCGGCGGCGGGTGCGGCCGCAGCCATAGTTGAGGATTCAGGATTCAGGACTCAGGATTCAGAGGCTGCGCTGCCGCTGATCGTCGTGGAAAACACTCTTCTAGCGCTTGGCCGGCTGGCGCAGTACTGGCGCGGCAAATTTACGATGCCATTGGTGGCGTTAACCGGGAGCAACGGTAAAACCACAGTCAAGGAGATGCTTGCAGCCATCCTGCGTGAGGCAGTGGTTGCTGAATCCCGAGTCCTGAATCCTGAATCCTGCGTTTTGGCCACGCGCGGCAACCTCAACAACCATATCGGTGTGCCGCTCACGCTGCTGGAACTGCGCACCGCGCACCGCTATGCCGTGATCGAAATGGGCATGAATCACGCGGGCGAGATCAGCTACATCACGCGCCTGGCCGAGCCCGACGTCGCGCTGATCAGTAACGCGGGTGTCGCGCACATCGAAAACCTCGGGTCGGCAGAAGCGATCGCGCGCGCCAAGGGTGAAATTTTCGATGGCCTCAAGACCGGCGGCACCGCGGTGCTGAACGCCGACGACCACTACGCGCCGCTGTGGCGCGAACTTGCGCTGGGTAAACGGCAACTCGAGTTTGCGCTTGAAGCGCAGGCCGCTGTGACCGCGACCTACAAGATACGCGAGCTCGACAGCGAGATCGTGCTCACCACGCCGCTTGGCTCGGCGCGCGCAGTGGTGCCAGCACCCGGCCTGCACAACGTGAAGAACGCGCTGGCCGCGAGTGCGGCGGCGACCGCGCTCGAGGTGCCGGCCGCGACGGTCGCAGCAGGGCTCGCGCGATTTGGCGGCGTCAAGGGCCGGCTGCAGAGGAAAAGCGGCCTAAACGGTGCGACGCTGATCGACGACACCTACAACGCAAATCCGGATTCGGTGCGCGCCGCGATCACCGTGCTCGCGCAGGCGCGCGGAAAAAAACTGCTCGTTCTCGGCGACATGGGCGAACTCGGCCGCGCAGCCGGCGCGATGCACGCGCAGGTCGGCGAGTTCGCGCGCCGGGCCGGCGTTAACCGCCTCTTCACGCTCGGCGAACTGTCCGCGCACGCAACCCAGGCGTTCGGCGCCGGCGCGCGGCACTTCACGCGCATCGAAGACCTTTTGGCGGAAATCGAGAACGCGCTGGCGCCGGATGTAACCGTGCTCGTCAAAGGCTCGCGCTTCATGCAAATGGAACGGGTGGTCACCGCGTTCGCGGTGCTCCGAGAGGAGCGAGAGGAGAGGAGCGAGGTGGCAAAGCCATGAACAGCTTTTTCAATTTCGCCTCACACCTCACGCCTCACGCCTCACGTGCAACCGGAGGTTGCGCATGCTGCTAGAGCTCGCGGTTTTACGCCACCCGCTCCGCGCAGCACCGCTGACAGGAGGTCACCGATGCTGCTAGAGCTCGCGCAGTGGCTCGCGAAGGACATCCGCGCGTTCAACGTATTCGGCTACATCACGCTGCGTGCCGTACTCGCCTGCCTCACGGCGCTGGTGATAACGTTCATGGTCGGGCCCACCATGATACGCCGGCTCACGTCGTACAAAATCGGCCAATCAGTGCGCGATGACGGCCCGCAATCGCACCTGCCGAAGGCGGGCACGCCGACGATGGGCGGCGCCTTGATCCTGGTCGCGGTGGTGGTGACCACACTGCTGTGGGCCGATCTGCAAAATCGCTTTGTGTGGGTGGTGCTCGCCGTCACCGTGGGCTTTGGCGCAGTCGGCTGGGTCGACGACTACCGCAAGGTCGTGCACCGCAATCCGAAGGGACTGTCGGCCCGGACCAAGTTCTTTTACCAGTCGCTGATCGGTATTGCCGCCGCCTATTTCATCGCTTTCACGACCAACCTGCCGGCGCAGACCGAATTCATCGTGCCGTTTTTCAAGAACATCGCCTATCCGCTCGGCGTGTTTGGCTTCATGGTGCTGACCTATCTCGTGATCGTCGGTACCAGCAACGCGGTAAATCTCACCGACGGCCTCGACGGGCTGGCGATCATGCCGACGGTGATGATCGCCGGCGCGCTCGGGATTTTTGCCTATGTTGCGGGCAACGTCGTATTTGCCAGATATCTGGGTTTTCCGCACATTCCGGGCGCCGGCGAACTCGCGGTGTTCTGCGGCGCGCTGGCGGGCGCCGGGCTCGCGTTCCTGTGGTTCAACGCCTATCCGGCGGAAGTTTTCATGGGGGACGTCGGCGCGCTGGCGCTCGGCGCCGCGCTCGGCACCGTCGCCGTCATCGTGCGGCAGGAAATCGTGCTGTTCATCATGGGTGGTGTGTTCGTCGTCGAAACCCTGTCGGTGATGCTGCAGGTCGCGTCGTTCAAGCTGACCGGCAAACGCATCTTCCGCATGGCGCCGTTGCACCACCACTACGAATTGAAGGGCTGGAAAGAAAATCAAGTCGTGGTGCGCTTCTGGATCATCACGATGATGCTGGTGCTCGTTGGGCTTTCCACATTGAAGCTGAGGTAACGAATATGAGAGAAGCGCACCGCGGGTTGATTTGGGGGAGGCTAATGCGCAATGCGCGTTACGACGACACCAGAATCCACCCGCGTTTTTGGATCATCACCATGATGCTGGTGTTAGTGGGACTTTCGACTTTGAAATTGCGGTAGGCGGGACAGATGAACGCATATGGACCTGAAAGGTAAAAAAGTCTTGGTACTGGGACTGGGCGAAACCGGGATGTCGATGGCGCGCTGGCTCGCGCGGCACGGCGCTGTCGTGTCGGTCGCGGATACGCGCAGCGAGCCGCCGCATGCCGCCGCGTTAAAGCGCGAATTGCCCGGGGTTGCGCTTGAGCGTGGCGAATTTCGCGAGGCCAGCCTGCGCGCCGCGGACGCGATTGCGATCAGCCCTGGCATCGACCGCCGTACGCCGCCGATTGCCGCCGCGGTCAGGCGCGGCGTGCCGGTCGTCGGCGACGTCGAGCTTTTCGCGCAGGCACTCGCGCAACGCCTCACGCCTCACGGCCCACGCCTCACGCCGAGGATACTCGGCATCACCGGCACCAACGGCAAGAGCACGGTGACGCGCATGGCGGGCAATATGTGTATTGCGGCGGGGCTCGACACCATGGTGGCCGGCAACATCGGCACGCCGGTACTGGACGCGCTCACCGCCGTCGACAACGGCCGCGCGGCGCCCGCGGTGTTCGTGCTCGAGTTGTCGAGCTTCCAGCTGGAAAGCACGTCGAGTCTCGATGCCGACGCGGCAACGCTCCTCAATCTCTCAGAAGATCATCTCGATCGTTACGACGGCGTCGACGGTTACGCGGCGGCGAAGGCGCGCATATTCAACGGCGGCGGCGAGCAGGTTCTCAATCGGAACGACGCGCGCAGCAATGCGATGGCGTTACCCGGCCGCGGCGTGCAGCGCTTCGGACTCGATTCGCCGCGTGACGAACGCGAGTGGGGCATCGTGGCGCACGAGGGCAAAGCGTGGCTCGCGCGTGGTGATAAAAAATTGATGCCGGCGGACCAATTGCCGGTCGCCGGCCTGCACAACGCGGCCAACGCGCTCGCCGCCGGCGCGCTATGCCGCGCGATCGGGGTGGGCGATGCGCCGCTCGTCGCGGCTTTGCGCGATTTCAAAGGCCTGCCGCACCGCGTTCAAAAAGTCGCCGAAATCGATGGCGTCTCGTTCTACGACGATTCCAAAGGCACCAACGTCGGCGCCACGGCGGCCGCGTTGAACGGCTTCACGCAGCCGGTCGTGTTGATCGCGGGCGGCGACGGCAAGGGCCAGGATTTCGGGCCGCTGCGCGAACCGGTCAAGCGCCGCGCCCGCGCGGTGGTGTTGATCGGCCGTGACCGCGAGCTGGTCGCCGCCGCAATCGCCGGCAGCGGCGTGCCGGTCGAACGCGCCGACGATATGGATGAGGCCGTGCAGCTTGCACTCGCGGCAAGTCGCAGCGGCGATGCGGTGCTTCTGTCGCCGGCCTGCGCGAGCTACGACATGTTCAGAAACTACGGCCATCGTGGCGAAGTGTTTGCCGCGGCGGTGAGAAAACAGGTGCCGCGTGGCGCACGCTAGCACCCTCTACTATGCCGACGTGAAAAGCCGGCCGCCGCCCGCGGAGTACGATCATGCGCTGGCATGGAGTGCCGCCGCGCTGCTCGCGTTAGGCCTCGTTATGGTTTATTCGTCGTCGATCGCAATTGCCGAGGCCAGCCGCATGACCGGCCAACAGCCCATGTATTACCTGATGCGGCATGGCGTGTTTCTCGCCATCAGCATCGTTCTGGCGACGATTGCTTTTCAGCTGCCGATGCGCGCGTGGCAGCAGGCGGCGCCGTACCTGTTCCTGTTCGGCGCCGGCTTGCTCGTGCTCGTATTGGTGCCAGGGGTCGGACGCGAGGTCAACGGCAGCCAGCGCTGGCTGTCGCTGTATCTCTTTAACCTGCAGCCGTCGGAACTGATGAAATTGTTCGCGGTGCTCTACGCGGCGGATTACACGGTGCGCAAGGCCGCTTACGTGCACAGCCTCACCAAGGGCTTCCTGCCTTTGTTCGTCGTCATGCTGATGGTCGGCGGGCTCCTGCTGCGCGAGCCCGACTTCGGCGCGTTCGCGGTGATCACGGTGATCGCGATGGGCATCCTGTTCCTGGGCGGCGTGAACTGGAAACCGTTCGCCGTCCTTATCGCGCTGCTGGTTGCGGGTTTCGTGCTGCTCATCTGGTTGTCGCCGTACCGCATGCAGCGGGTGGTCGGCTTCATGGATCCATGGGCCGATCCGTTCGGCAAGGGCTACCAGCTGTCGCACTCGCTGATCGCATTCGGGCGCGGCGAGTGGTTCGGCGTCGGGTTGGGCGCCAGCGTCGAGAAATTATTCTATCTGCCCGAGGCGCACACCGATTTTCTGCTCGCGGTGATCGCCGAGGAACTCGGTTTCGCCGGCGTCGCGCTGGTGATCGCGTTGTTCGTGACCATCGTTATGCGCGCCTTCGCGATCGGGCGGCAGGCGGTGTCGCTCGAACGCAGTTTTCCCGCGCTGGTCGCGCAGGGCATCGGCTTGTGGCTCGGCGCGCAGGCGATCATCAACATGGGCGTGAACATGGGCGTGCTGCCGACCAAGGGCCTCACGCTGCCGCTCTTGTCGTTCGGCGGCAGCGGCATCGCCGCCAATTGCTGTGCGCTCGCCGTGTTGTTGCGCGTCGATTGGGAGAATCGTCAACTGATGCGAGGTTTGACGGTATGAACAAAGCGAAGCAACCGCAAATGCGCGAAGTCGCAAAGGACTTCGCAGAGATTTGTAATTCTTTGCGTCTTGGCGCCTTTGCGGCGAAAGGGACACGCTCTTGAATCGGACCATCATGATCATGGCGGGCGGCACCGGCGGGCACATTTTCCCCGCGCTGTCGGTGGCCGAGCAGCTGCGCGCGCAGGGCTGGAACATCGTGTGGCTGGGTTCCAAAGCCGGGATGGAGACCACACTCGTCGCGCCCCGGGGCTACACGATGGCGTGGATCAGCATGACGGGCGTGCGCGGCAAAGGCGTGCTGCGCTTCGCGCTGTTGCCGCTGCAACTCTTGATCGCGTTCGTGCAGAGCGCGCGCGCGATCTTCGCGCACCGTCCGGATGTGGTGCTCGGCATGGGTGGCTATGTATCGTTTCCGGGCGGCATGATGGCGTCGCTATTCAATCGCCCGCTGCTGATCCATGAACAAAATTCAGTCGCCGGACTTGCCAACCGCGTGCTCGCGAAAGTCGCCGACCGCGTGCTCGCGGGCTTTCCGGCTCCATTCGGGACTTCGACCGCCGTGATCTGGACCGGCAATCCGGTGCGCGGCGACATTGCGGGAATCGCCGCGCCCGCGGATCGTTACCGCGCGCGTTCCGGCGTGCTGCGGCTCACCGTGATCGGCGGCAGCCTCGGCGCCCAGGCCTTGAATGAAACGGTGCCGCAGGCGCTTGCCCTGATGCCGGCCGCCGAGCGCCCGCTGGTTACGCATCAATCGGGCGCGCGCCATCTGGCCGAAGTCGAGGCCAACTATCAACGCGCCGGCGTCACGGCAACGCTGGTGCCGTTTATCGCCGATATGGCAGCGCAATATGCCGCGGCGGATCTCATCATCTGCCGCGCCGGCGCATCGACTATCGCCGAACTCGCGGCCGCCGGCATGGCGAGCGTGCTGGTGCCGTTTCCGCACGCAGTCGACGATCACCAGACGCATAACGCGCGCTTCCTGAGCGAACGCGCCGCCGCTGTGCTCGTGCCGCAACACGAACTCACCGCGCAAAAACTCGCCACGTTGCTGCAAAGTTTCACACGCGAGGCGTTGCTCGCCATGGCGCAGCGGGCGCGCGAGGTTGCAAAACCGGATGCAACGCAAGCCGTGGCTGACGAGTGCACGAGGCTGGCCGCATGATGGTCAAGAAGCGAGACGCGAAACAAAAGGGGGTCGTGTGCAAGCGCGCAGCGATTTTACGCCTCACGCCTCACACCTCACGCCTCACGCCTCACGGGGGACGCCCGTGAGGTACAAAGTCAAACGCGTTCACTTCGTCGGCATAGGTGGGGCCGACACGAGCAGAAAGCAGGGACCCGTCGCTCTTGGGGCGACGGGATGCGACCGGCCGCGAGTGGCGCCGGCCGCCGATTTGATCACGCCAACTGACCGAGGCGATACGCGATGAAGTACAAAGTAAAGCGCGTCCATTTCGTAGGCATCGGCGGCTCCGGGATGAGCGGCATCGCCGAAGTGCTCGTCAATCTGGGCTTCGAGGTGAGCGGCTCGGATCTCAATGACAACGCGGTGACGCAACGTCTGAAAAAGCTCGGCGCCAATGTCGTGCAGGGCCATGCGGCGGAGAACATCGCGGCGGCCGACGCGGTCGTGGTGTCGAGCGCGGTGAAGGACGACAACCCGGAAGTGGTGGCGGCGCGCGCACACAAAATCCCGGTCGTGCCGCGCGCGATGATGCTCGCCGAGTTGATGCGGTTAAAGCAGGGCATCGCGGTTGCCGGCACCCACGGCAAGACCACCACCACGAGCCTGGTGGCGAGTGTTCTCGCTGAAGCCGGCATGGACCCGACGTTCGTGATCGGCGGGCGGCTCGAGGCGGCGGGCTCGCACGCCAAGCTCGGCAGCGGCGAATTCATCGTCGTCGAGGCCGACGAATCCGACGCGTCGTTCCTGTATCTGGCGCCGGTGCTGTCGGTGGTCACCAATATCGACGCCGATCACATGGAAACTTACGGCCATTACTTCGGACGCCTGCGCCAGGCGTTTCTCGATTTTGTGCAGCGCCTGCCGTTCTACGGCACCGCGGTGTTGTGTGTCGACGACCCCAACGTGCGCGAGATCATGCCGGCCGTGACCAAGCCGATCACGACCTATGGCCTGTCGGACGCGGCACAGATACGCGCGGTCGACCTCAAGCCCGACGCCGGGCGCATGCGCTTTCGGGTGGTGCGCAGCGACGCGCGCGGGAAGAAACACCCCGACCTCAATATCGTTCTCAATCTCGCCGGTGCGCATAACGTGTTAAACGCGCTCGCCGCAATTGCCGTTGGCATGGAAGTCGGCGCACCGGACGCGGCGATCGTAAGAGCGCTTGCTGACTTCAAGGGCGTGGACCGGCGCTTTCAGCGTTTCGGCGAGGTGGCGCTCGATCCTGCCCAAAAAGCGGGCGGGCATTACACGCTGATCGACGATTACGGCCACCACCCGGCCGAGATGGCGGCGACGCTCGCCGCGGTGCGCGGCGCGTTTCCGGGCCGCCGCGTGGTGCTTGCGTTCCAGCCGCATCGCTATACGCGCACGCGCGACTGCTTCGAGGATTTCGTGCGCGTGCTGTGCACCGTCGACGTGTTGCTGCTGACCGACGTCTACGCCGCTGGCGAGGCGCCGATCGTCGCCGCCGACGGCCGCGCGCTGGCGCGCGCGGTGCGCGTGCACGGCAAAGTGGAGCCGATATTCGTCGAGCGCGTCGCGGATTTTCCGGCCGCGGTGGGTAACGCGGTGCGTGACGGCGACGTGGTGTTGACGATGGGCGCGGGATCGATCGGCACTGTCCCCGCAATGCTGGCCGGCGGGCATGTTGATAAAGCAGGGATGAAGGATGAGGGATGAAGGATGAATGCGTTAACGATGCTTTTACGGGCGGGTTTGTATTCATCCTTCCGCCTTCCGCCTTCATCCTTCGGCGCGGCTATGGCTGATGCGAAAACGATGACGAAGAGCGCTTTACGCGGTGAACTGAGTATGGCCGAACCCATGGCACGTCACACGAGCTGGCGCGCGGGAGGCACGGCGGACCGCGCCTATGTGCCGGTCGACCTCGAAGATATGCGTTTGTTCGTCGCGTCGCTGGCGCCGCGCGAGCCGGTCTACGTGGTCGGCCTCGGCAGCAATCTGCTGGTGCGCGACGGCGGCCTGCGCGGCACGGTGATTTTCACGCACAGCGTGCTCAAAGAAATCAGGCATGAGGCCAATGCGATAAATGCCGAGGCGGGCGTGCCGTGCCCGAAGCTCGCGCGCTTTGCCGCCGTGCAC